>NZ_JBEYVJ010000150.1:0-17122 GCF_040643935.1 Kitasatospora sp. NPDC047058
GGCGGAAGGTCGACCGCCACCCGGGCGAGCGAGAGGTGGGCCTCGGCCTGCCGGGCCGCTCATTTCCTACTTTTTGTATCTAAATATCTTCTTCTAAGGTCAGGCCGGCGGCAGGGGGAGGACGTGGCGGAGGGCCTCGATGGTGTCGGGGGGGCCGTCCACGGTCAGGTCGGTGCGCTCGCCGCGGCCGTAGACGAACAGGAGCAGCTCGCCGGGCTCGCCGGTGATCCGTACGGCCGGCGCGCCCGCGGGGCCGGTCGTCACGCTCCGCCCGTCCGGGTGGTGCAGCTCCAGGCGGGCGGGGGAGCGGCGGCCCGCCTCCAGCCTGGCCAGCAGCGGCAGCCGGCGCCAGAGCGCCTCGGCGCGGCCGGGCGGGACCGGCTGCGGCTGCCACTCGGCGCCCGCGCGGCGGACGTCCTCGGCGTGCACGAAGTACTCGACGGTGTTGGCCGCCTCGTCGGCGCCGGGCAGGGCGAACAGCGAGAGCAGCGGCGGGCCGGAGCGGAACATCCGCAGCAGCTCCTCGTACGGGCGCTCGGCGTACCCGCTCTGCACCTGGTGGGTCCAGCCGGCCAGCGGGCCCAGGCGGATGCCCGCCGCGGCGTCCGGCCGGCGCTCCCGGAGCACCAGGTGGGCGGCGAGGTCACGGGTGGACCACCCGGCACAGAGAGTGGGCGCGTCCGGCCCGGCGGCGGCCAGGAGTTCCGCCAGTCGGTGACGCTCGGCGAGGGCATGGTTCGACATGGCCAAAGCCTAGGGGGTCACCCCCGCTACTTGAGGTGCCCGGTGAGTTTGGGGGTGCCCGGGTGGGTGCCGGAGGTGAGGGAGCAGGTGTAGTCGCGCCAGCCCTGCTGGTACTGGGCCATCGGCGGGCCGATCGGGAGCGGGTAGAACGTCCCGCCGCCCTGGCGGGCCTCGGCGGCGGCCATCGGCTCCTTGCAGCCGTCCCGGACGGCCTTGTTGAGCTGGGTCTCCGTCAGGCCGTCCGGCAGCAGCAGGTCGGCGACGACCTCGCCGTCGTGCCCGCCCTCGCAGGGCCGCAGCTCCGGCTTGGTGACGGTCTTGGTCTGCTGCGGGTGGTCGAAGCAGGAGCCGACCGGGAAGAAGGTGTACGGCACCACCTTGGCCGGGGTCGGCGTCGGGGTCGGTGTGGGGGTGGGCGCCGGGGTGGTGGGGCTCGGGGAGCGAGGCGGGGGCGGCAGCGGGGCGGGCTCCTTCTCCGGCCACAGCAGCACGGTGGCCACCACCGCGAGCAGCACGGCCAGCACGGCCGCGACGGCGAGGACGAGACCGCGCGACGGGCGGGCGGCGGCTTCGGACGGCTGGGAGGAGGCCGGCTGCGCGGGGACCGGCGGCTCGGGGGGCGGCTGCTCGGAGGTCATGGCCATGAGGATGGCCCAAGCCGGGGCCGCGCGGCAGGCGGTTGGCACTAATCGTCCCGGCGGACCGGCCCGGGAGCGGGCGGACAGGCCGGACGGGTCGGATAGGCTCCCCCCGGCACGACACGATCCCAGGAGTAGCGGATGCGCGTCGGAATCACCGGTCACCGGGGCCTGTCGGGTGGCATCACCGAGATGCTGGTCCGCGGGGACCTCTGGCGGCTGGTCACCACCTTCGGCCCGTACGAACTGGTCGGCGTCACCTGTGCCGACGAGGGCCCGGAGACCTGGTTCGCCCGGTCCGTGCTGGAGCACGGCGGCAAGCTGGAGGTCATCGTCCCCGCCGGGGCGTCCGTGGTCGGCCGGGCCGACGACCACCACCGGGGCACCCGGCTGCGGCTGATGAACGAGGCGAGCGCCGTCCACCGGCTGGCCGCCGCCGAGCACGGCGGCCTCGGCGACGACACCGGGCGGGCCCTGGTCGGCATGATCGACGAACTGATCGCGGTCTGGGACGGCGAACCCGGCAGCGAGCCCGCCCGGGTGGCCGCCCTGGCCCAGGAGGCCGGCCTGTTCGTCCACCGGATCTGGCCCGCCGGCTGCGAGCGGTGACCCGGCTGCTGCACGGTGACACCCGGCCGCTCCGCGGTGACGCGCCGTCCGCACCACGGTGACCCGCCGGCCCGGCCGCGGTCCGCGCCGGCCGCGATCCGGACGGAGCGTCGGCGGGCCGGGCAGGACTGACACAATGGCCCCATGTCCACCACCCCCACCACGCCCGCCGCCCCCGGCTCCACCGCCCTGGACCCGGCGATCGCGGCCCGGCTCAAGCGCACCGACGACGGCCTGCTGCCGGCCGTCGCGCAGCAGTACGACACCGGCGAGGTGCTGATGCTCGGCTGGATGGACGACGAGGCGCTGCACCGCACCCTCACCACCGGCCGCTGCACCTACTGGAGCCGCAGCCGCCGCGAGTACTGGGTCAAGGGCGACACCTCCGGCCACGTCCAGGCCGTCAAGTCGGTCGCGCTCGACTGCGACGGCGACACCCTGCTGGTCAAGGTCGACCAGACCGGTGCCGCCTGCCACACCGGCGACCGCACCTGTTTCGACGCCGACGTGCTCCCGCTCTCCTGACCCCCCTACCGGAACTCCAGAAGGTGCCGCCCGCCATGGACCTCGAAGCCTTCCGCAAGCTCGCCGTCGACACCCGGGTCATCCCGGTCACCCGCAGGCTCCTCGCGGACGGCCTCACCCCGATCGGCCTCTACCGCAGCCTCGCCGCCGAGCGGCCCGGCACCTTCCTGCTGGAGTCCGCCGAACAGGGCCGCAGCTGGTCCCGGTACTCCTTCGTCGGCGTCCGCAGCGCCGCCGTGCTCACCGCGGGCCCGGACGGCGACGCCCGCTGGCACGGCACCCCGCCGGTCGGCATCCCCACCACCGGCGACCCGCTCCAGGTGCTGCGCGCCACCCTGGAGGCGCTGCACACCCCGCGCCACACCGACGACGGCCTGCCCCCGCTGACCGGCGGCCTGGTCGGCTACCTCGGCTACGACATCGTCCGCCGGCTGGAGAAGCTGCCCGACCTCAACCCGGACGACCTGAAGCTCCCCGAGCTGACCATGCTGCTGGCCACCGACCTGGCCGTGCTCGACCACGCCGACGGCACGGTGCTGCTGATCGCCAACGCGGTCAACCACAACGACCTGGCCAGCGGCGTCGACGAGGCCTACGCGGACGCGGTGTCCCGGCTCGACGCGATGGAGACCGGCCTGCTGAAGCCGGTCGACCCGGGCCTGGCGACGTTCACCCCGTCCGGCGCCGGCGAGGTCCGCTCGCCGTTCGGCGGCGAGCCGTACCGGGCGGCCGTCGAGGAGGTCAAGGAGCGGATCCGGGCCGGCGAGGCCTTCCAGGTGGTGCCCTCCCAGCGGTTCGAGGCGCCCTGCCCGGCGTCCGCGCTGGACGTCTACCGCGTGCTGCGCACCACCAACCCGAGCCCGTACATGTACCTGTTCCGCTTCCCCGGCCCGGACGGCGGCGCCGAGGGCGGCTTCGACGTGGTCGGCTCCAGCCCGGAGGCGCTGGTCAAGGTGACCGAGGGCGAGGCGATGCTGCACCCGATCGCCGGCACCCGGCACCGCGGTGCCACCCCGCACGAGGACGCCGAACTCGCCGCCGAGCTGCTGGCCGACCCGAAGGAGCGGGCCGAGCACCTGATGCTGGTCGACCTCGGCCGCAACGACCTCGGGCGGGTCTGCGAGCCGGGCAGCGTCGAGGTGGTCGACTTCATGCAGATCGAGCGGTACAGCCACGTCATGCACATCGTCTCGACCGTCACCGGCAGGGTGGCGCCCGGGCGGACCGCGTTCGACGTGCTGACCGCCTGTTTCCCGGCCGGCACCCTCTCCGGCGCGCCGAAGCCGCGCGCGATGCGCATCATCGAGGAGCTGGAGCCCACCCGCCGGGGCCTGTACGGCGGCTGCGTCGGCTACCTGGACTTCGCCGGGGACTCCGACACCGCGATCGCCATCCGGACCGCCGTGCTGCGCGACGGCACCGCCTACGTCCAGGCGGGCGCGGGCGTGGTCGCGGACTCGGACCCGCACGGCGAGGACACCGAGTGCCGCAACAAGGCGGCCGCCGTCCTGCGGGCGGTCGCCACCGCCAATACGCTGCGGACGCCGGAACTGTCGCAGCCGGCGCTGTCGTAGCCGGGACCGCCGTAGTGGAACCGTCGTAGTCGGGACTGTCGTAGTCGGGACTGTCACAAGGGAGGCGGCCGGGATGTCCGAGGTGCCGCACGACGAGCAGCGGTGGGAGTTCGTGTTCGGCGCCGCCGTGCAGGTCGAGGAGCAGTTGGCGGGCCACGGGCGGGTGCTGTCCGGTGTCCTGGTCGACTTCCCGGCCGCGCCCGGCGGGCTCACCCCCGATCTGGCGGTGGTCGCCCCGGACGCGGTGCGCGGCGGCCGGGGCCGGTTCGAGGGGGCCGGCGTCGAGGCGGTGCTGGAGGTGGTGCGGCCGGGCCTCGCGGAGGCGGCGCGGGCGTACGCGCGCGGCGGGGTGCCGCTGTACGTGGTGGTCGACCCGGCGGCGGCCGTCTGCACCGTGCACACCGCGCCGTCCCCCGACGGCGTGTACCGGGAGGCGGAGCGGGTGCCGTTCGGCAACGACCTGTTCCTGCCGCTCGGCGGGCGGACCCTGGTGCTGCGCACGGACGAGTTCCCGTCCGGACCGGCCACCCCGGGTTCGGGCTGAGCCGTCGGCCGGGGGATAGTGGACGGGTGACCGCTGCTGACCAGACCCCCGCGCCCGCCACGCCGACCCCCGCCGCGAACCGCCGGACGCTCGGCCTGATGCTGCTGCTGACCGTGCTGGGCGCGGTGCTGGTGCTGACGGCCGTGGGCCGGGTCTGGGCCGACGGCCGGGCCGGGACCCTGGACGTGTCCGTCACCGGCGGCCGGATCTCCGAACTGCCGGGCGGGCTGGCGCTGGTGGCGCTGGCCGCGGCGGTCGCGGTGTTCGCCGTACGCGGCGCCGGCCGGGCCGCGGTCGGCGTGCTGACCCTGCTGGCCGGCCTCGGGGCCGCCGCCACCGCCGCCGCCGGGGCGGGGGACACCGCCGCGCTGGACGGCGAGGCGGCCCGCAAGCTCGCGCTCTCCGGCAGCACCGCGACCGAGGTCGGCCACACCGGCTGGCCGTGGGTGGCCCTGGCCGGCGGGCTGCTGCTGGCCGTGGCCGGGCTGCTCACCGTCCGGTTCGGGGGGCGCTGGCCGGCCATGGGCAGCCGCTACGAGGCGCCCACCCGGAAGGGCCCGGCCAAGGCCGCGGAGGGCCCGGCCGACCTGTGGAAGGCGCTGGACCGCGGCGAGGACCCGACGGCGGTCTGATCCGGCCGCTGCGCGGGCCCGCCGGTGCCCCCGGCCCCGCCCGCCGGTGTGACCCGATAGACGAGCACCCGCTTTGGGGCGCGCGGATATGGCCCGGCACAATGGAACACGTCAACCCGCCGGCGGCCCCTAGGCCCGGCCGGGCCCCGAGAGCCAAGGAGCAGCATCAGATGGCAGCAGCAGCACACGGCCACACCCCCGCCGCCTGGACCGGCGTGACCATCGCCTTCGTCGGCTTCGCCATCGCGGGTGTCGCGATGATCCTGCCGTCGGTGCTGCTGGTCTGTGCCGGCCTCGCGGTCGTCCTGCTCGCCGGTGTGGTCGGCAAGGCCATGTCGATGGCGGGCATGGGCAGGCAGCCCAGCACCATGGTGTACACCCACGAGGAGCAGGCCGCGCTGGCCGCCGCCTGATCCTGCGGCACTCCTGGGAACGGCGGGCGCCATGCCCGCCGTTTCGCGTTCCGGCGGCGTCCGCGGGTGTCACGGTTCCCGGCGGCCCGGCCGGACGGGCAGAATCGGGGCGTGAACGCCGCCCCCACCGCCTCCGCCCGGCCGCCCGTCCTGCGCCGGCTGGGCGCGCCGCTGGCCGCACTGGCCGCGGTGGCCGTCCCCACCGGGTACCTCGCCGTGGTGGACCCGAACGCCCCCGGCCACTACCCGACCTGCCCGTTCCTGGCCGCCACCGGCTGGTGGTGCCCGGGCTGCGGGGGGTTGCGCTGCGTCCACGCGCTCACCCACGGCGACCTCTCCTCGGCGCTGCACGACAACGCGCCCGCGGTGTTGCTGTTCGCGGTGCTGGCGGTGCTCTGGGTGCGCTGGGTGTGGGCCGCGGTGAGCGCCGGGCCGGCCCCCCGGCTGTCGCTCGGGGCGCGCCGCTGGGTGCTGGTGGGGCTGCTCCTGCTGGTGTTCACGGTGGTGCGCAACCTGCCGATCGGGGCGGGGCTGGCGCCGCCGCTGCTCTGAGTCCGACCGGCGGGCGGGCCCGGGTGGTCGGTGCAGGAACGGTGAAACCGCAGTTCGGGACGGTCCGAGGGGGCGTCCGTACCGCGAGACGCGCGCCCGGTGGATGCGCCCCGCGCCCCCGGGTGCCGATACCATCGAAGGGCCGGTGGCCTGACGGCCGCCCGGCTCATCGCTAGAACGACTAGCAGATCAATGATGGGGGCGCTCTCGTGAGTGAGCGGAGCATGGGGGTCCCCCCGGCCGAAGGCCGGGGGACGAACACGGCAAGGGGCGTGTCGCGCTCAGCGCCCGCCGAGCGGAGCGAGGTGGGTCCATGAGTGTGCTCGACACGATCATCGACGGGGTCCGTGAGGACCTCGCCGAGCGGCAGGCCCGGGTCTCCCTGGACGAGCTCAAGGAGCTCGCCGCCAAGGCCCCGGACGCCAAGGACGGCGTCGCCGCCCTCAAGGGCGACGGCGTGCGGGTGATCTGCGAGGTGAAGCGCTCCAGCCCGTCCAAGGGCGCGCTGGCCGCGATCGCCGATCCGGCCGCCCTGGCGAGCGACTACGCGGCCGGCGGTGCCGCCGCGATCAGCGTGCTGACCGAGCAGCGCCGCTTCGGCGGGTCGCTCGCCGACCTGGACGCCGTCCGCGCCGCAGTGGACACCCCGCTGCTGCGCAAGGACTTCATCGTCACCGCGTACCAGCTCTGGGAGGCCCGCGCCCACGGCGCCGACCTCGCACTGCTGATCGTCGCCGCCCTCGAACAGCCGGCCCTGGTGTCGCTGATCGAGCGGGCCGAGTCGATCGGCCTGACCCCGCTGGTCGAGGTGCACGACGAGGAGGAGATCGCCCGCGCGGTGGACGCCGGCGCGCGGATCATCGGCGTCAACGCCCGCAACCTCAAGACCCTCGAGGTGGACCGCAACACCTTCGGCAACGTCGTCCACGCCATCCCGGACGGTGTCGTCAAGGTCGCCGAGTCCGGTGTGCGCGGCCCGCTGGACGTGATCTCCTACGCCAACCTGGGCGCCGACGCGGTGCTGGTCGGCGAGTCGCTGGTGACCGGCAAGGACCCGCGCGCCGCGGTCGCCGACCTGGTCGCGGCCGGAGCCCACCCCGCCCTGCGGCACAAGGACTGATCCCGCCGCCGTGAAACTCGCCACCCGTCTCGCCCCCGGCTGCCGCCCGCGCGGCTGCCGCGCGCCCGCACGCCGTGTGCTGGGCCGGCGGGTGCGCTACGTGATCGGCTGCGAGCCCGGGCAGGTGCAGGGCCGTCGATGGCGCAGGACGCACGGCTGACAGCCGTCCGACCGTCACTGTCGTCATCTTCCAGAAGGACTTCACCATGTCCGACAAGTCCGACAAGGACTACCTGCCCGGCGCCGAGGTGCCGGACGCCCGCGGCTACTTCGGCGCCTACGGCGGCCGTTTCATCCCGGAGGCGCTGGTCGCCGCCGTGGAGCAGGTCGCCGAGGAGTACGAGAAGGCCAAGGCCGACCCCGCCTTCACCGCCGAGCTGGACGCGTTGCTCAAGGACTACACCGGCCGCCCCAGCCCGCTGACCGACGTGCGCCGGTTCTCGGCCGAGGCCGGGGGCGCGCGGATCCTGCTCAAGCGCGAGGACCTCAACCACACCGGCTCGCACAAGATCAACAACGTGCTGGGCCAGGCCCTGCTCACCAGGCGGATGGGCAAGACCCGGATCATCGCCGAGACCGGGGCCGGCCAGCACGGCGTGGCCACCGCCACCGCCTGCGCGCTGTTCGGCTTCGACTGCACCATCTACATGGGCGAGGTCGACACCCAGCGCCAGGCGCTGAACGTCGCCCGGATGCGGATGCTCGGCGCCGAGGTGGTGTCGGTCAAGTCCGGCAGCCGCACCCTCAAGGACGCCATCAACGAGGCGTTCCGCGACTGGGTCGCCAACGTGGACTCCACCCACTACCTGTTCGGCACCGTGGCCGGCCCGCACCCGTTCCCGATGATGGTCCGCGACTTCCACCGGGTCATCGGCGTCGAGGCGCGGCAGCAGGTGCTCGACCGGACCGGGAGGCTCCCGGACGCCGTCGTCGCCTGCGTCGGCGGCGGCTCCAACGCGATGGGCATCTTCCACGAGTTCATCCCGGACGCGGACGTGCGCCTGATCGGCTGCGAGGCGGCCGGCGAGGGCGCCGAGACCCCCCGGCACGCCGCCACCCTGACCAAGGGCGACCCGGGCGTGCTGCACGGCTCCCGCACCTACGTCCTCCAGGACGAGGACGGCCAGACCATCGAGTCGCACTCCATCTCGGCCGGTCTCGACTACCCGGGCGTCGGCCCGGAGCACGCCTGGCTGAAGGACACCGGCCGGGCCGAGTACCGCCCGGTCACCGACGACGCCGCCATGCAGGCGCTGCGGCTGCTGTCCCGCACCGAGGGCATCATCCCGGCCATCGAGAGCGCGCACGCGCTGGCCGGCGCCCTGGAGCTGGGCCGCGAGCTCGGGCCCGAGGCCACCATCCTGGTCTCGCTCTCCGGGCGCGGCGACAAGGACATGCACACCGCGGCCGAGTACTTCGGCCTGTACGACGAGGCCGGCGACAAGCCCGCCGACGGCGCCGGCAACGGGGGTAAGTGACCATGGCTTCGAAGCTCAGCGGCATCCTCGCGGCCGCCAAGGCGGAGGACCGCGCCGCGCTGATCGGCTACCTGCCGGCCGGCTTCCCGACCGTCGACGGCGGCGTGCGGGCCGTCAACGCGCTGATCGAGGGCGGCTGCGACGTCGTCGAGATCGGCCTGCCGCACTCCGACCCGGTGCTGGACGGCCCGACCATCCAGACCGCCGACGACATCGCGCTGCGGGCCGGCGTGAAGATCAAGGACGTGCTGCGCACCGTCCAGGAGGTGGCCACCGCGCATCCCGGGGCCGCGGTGCTGGTGATGACCTACTGGAACCCGGTCGACCGCTACGGCGCGGCGCGCTTCGCCGCCGACCTGGCCGCCGCGGGCGGCGCCGGCTGCATCCTGCCGGACCTGCCGGTGGAGGAGTCCGGGGAGTGGCGGAAGGCGGCGGACGAGCACGGTCTCGACACCGTCTTCGTGGTCGCCCCGAGCAGTAAGGACAAGCGCCTCGCCGAGGTCACCGCGGCGGGCTCCGGCTTCGTCTACGCGGCCGCGGTGATGGGCGTGACCGGCTCCCGGGCCCAGGTCGGCGACCTCGCCGAGGACCTGGTCGCGCGGACCCGGGCGACCACCGCGCTGCCGGTCTGCGTGGGCCTCGGCGTCTCGACGGCCGACCAGGCCGCCCAGGTGGCGGGCTTCGCCGACGGCGTGATCGTCGGCTCGGCCTTCGTCCAGCGGATCCTGGACGCCGACGGTGACGAGCAGGCCGCGCTGGCGGCCGTCCGCACCCTGGCCGGCGAGCTGGCCGAGGGCGTCCGCCGCCGGTAGTACCCGTTCGTGACGGCCCGCCACCCCCGCCCGGGGGCGGCGGGCCGTTCGCATTCCCCCGGCGGACCCGAACGGGTGAACACCGGCCCTCCAACGCATCAGGTGTGGTTGACCGGCGTTGAGTGGAGGGACAGGTGCACGAACGACGTGCTCGGGGGAGTAGGCGATCGAAGGGGTGTGCCGGTGCCGTGTCTCCAGCGAGCCGTCCTGCTGCGGGCCGCCGCGGCCCTGCTGGTGCTGGGCGCCGCGGTGGGTGCGGACCACACCGTGGTGGGGGAGGCGCTGGCCAGACGGGGCGCGGAGCGGGCCGAGCGGGACGCGTACGTGTGTGCGGTGCAGGCCCGGGCGGCCGCGGTGGTGCGGGCGGAACGGTACCGCCCGCAGGGCAGGCCGTCGCTCGACGCCGGAAGCCCGCCCGGCTGCGGGTCGAACGGGCGTTAGAGCGGATCGGACACAGCGTCGGTCCCCCTCACTCCTTCGGCTTAAATCCCGGCCCCCGCGGAAACCACCGCCGCCGGTGGCGGTTCACCAGGGCGTGACGGTGATTCCCGAGGTGGTTGTCCGGAAGACCGGGCCGGCGACGGCATGGCTCGGCACGGTGGTGCGGCTGGGCCTCGCCGTGGTCTGGGGCTGGGCCGGGCTCGCCAAGATCTCCGATCCGGCGGAGGCGGCCCAGGCCGTGCGCGCGTACGAGATCCTGCCCGAGGCGCTGGTCAAACCGGTGGGGTACGCGCTGCCGTTCCTGGAGCTGGCGCTCGCGGTGCTGCTGGTGGTCGGGCTGGGGGTGCGGCTGGTGGCCGCGGTCTCCGCGCTGCTGCTGCTCGCCTTCGTCGCGGGCATCGCCTCCGCCTGGGCCCGCGGCATCTCGATCGACTGCGGCTGCTTCGGCGGCGGCGGGGCGGTGGACGCCTCGCAGACCGAGTACCTCCAGGAGATCCTGCGCGACACCGGCTTCCTGCTGATGGCCGGCTGGCTGCTCTGGCGGCCCCGCACCGAGCTCTCCCTGGACGGCCGGCTGGCGAACTGACCGGCGGACACCCCCGCACCCACCCGACCCGGCCCTCCCCCCGATTTGTGGATGTCAAGGCAGATGAGCGAGAAGAACCGAGAAGGCAAGCGCACCGCCCGCGAGCGGATGCTGGCGGAGCGGGCGGCCGGCGAGGCCAACGCCCGGCGGAACAAGAAGCTGATGGTGGGCGGGGCGGTGCTGGCGGTGATCGCCGCCGCCGTGGTCACCGGCGTCGTGGTGCAGAACGAGCGCTCCAAGCCGGAGACCCCGACCGCCGCCCCGTCCGGCACGATCGGTGACAAGAACCTGGTGATCCCGGTCGGCGCGCCCGACGCCCCGTCCGTCCTCACCGTCTACGAGGACCCGCGCTGTCCGGCCTGCGGCATCTTCGAGCGCGAGTTCTCGCCGACCATCGACCAGCTCGAGGACGCCGGCAAGATCTACACCAACTACCACATCGTCTCGTTCATCGACCGCGCCGTGCAGGGCAAGGGCTCCAAGTACGCCGCCAACGCGCTGGCCTGCGCCCAGGACGCCGGGCACTTCCGCGACTACCACGACGTGCTCTACCGCAACCAGCCGGACGAGACCAACGACGCCTTCGGCGACAAGGCCGTCCTGATCAACCTCGCCAAGCAGGTCGACGGCCTGGTCACGCCCGCCTTCGAGGCCTGCGTCAACGACAACAAGTACGCCGGCTGGGTCTCCGCGGTGCAGCAGGACTTCGACAAGTCCAGCTACAAGTCGACGCCGACCGTGCTGCTCAACGGCCAGCCGGTCTACCCGAAGAACGGCACCGAGGAGATCACCCCGCAGAACCTGGTGAAGTGGGTGGACGCCGCCAACCAGGGCAAGCAGCCGGGCACCACCGGCTCGCACGGCCAGTCCCCGGCGCCGACCAGCACCGCCTCGGAGAGCAACAACCCGTCGCCGAACGCCGGCTGACCACCGGACCGGCCGGTCGGCCGACGCCGCCCCCTCCCCGTCCGGAGGGGGCGGCGCGCGTGCGCGGGCGCCCTGTTGTTCGGGATCTGTGACCGACGGGGTGTCCGGGGCGGGCCGCCGACCCTGTAGCGTCGGAGCTGCCATGGATATCGCCTACATTCCCAGCCCGTCGCGGGGCGTCCTCTACCTCGGACCGATCCCGCTGCGCGCCTACGCCTTCTGCATCATCCTCGGTGTCGTCGTCGCCGTCTGGCTCGGCAGCAAGCGCTGGGTCGCCCGGGGCGGTGGCAAGCACACGGTCGGCGACATCGCCGTCTGGGCTGTGCCGTTCGGCCTGGTCGGCGGCCGGCTCTACCACGTGATCACCGACAACCAGCTCTACTTCGGCGAGGGCAGGAACCCCTGGAACGCCTTCAAGATCTGGGAGGGCGGCCTCGGGATCTGGGGCGCGATCGCGCTGGGCGCGGTCGGCGCCTGGATCGGCGCCCGCCGCCGGGGCGTGCCGCTGCCCGCGTACGCCGACGCCATCGCGCCCGGCATCGCCCTGGCCCAGGCGATCGGCCGCTGGGGCAACTGGTTCAACCAGGAGCTCTACGGCCGGGAGACCACGCTGCCCTGGGGCCTGGAGATCGACAAGACGCTGCCGGGCGGCGAGGTCGTGAAGGGCGTCTACCACCCGACCTTCCTCTACGAGTCGCTCTGGTGCGTCGGCGTCGCGCTGCTGGTGATGTGGGCGGACCGCCGGTTCACCCTCGGCCACGGCCGGGTCTTCGCGCTGTACGTGGCCGCGTACACGGTGGGCCGGTTCTGGACCGAGTGGCTGCGGATCGACGAGGCGCACGTGTTCCTGGGCCTGCGGCTCAACGACTGGGTGGCGATCGCGGTCTTCCTCGCCGCCGTCGCCTACTTCGTGATCGTCGGGAAGAAGCGGCCCGGCCGTGAGGACCCGGCGACCATCGACCCGATGGCGACCGGTCCGGACGCTCCGGACGCCGCCGACGCCGCCACCGGAGCCAGTGCCGGCTCCGCCGCCGAGGCCGGTGCCGCGCCGGGGAACGCCGGGCCGTCCCGGTCCGTGGACGGGAAGCCGGGCGGAAAGCCGGCCGCCGAGCCGGCGGACGCCGCACCCGAGAAGTCCGCCAAGGACGCCGAGAACCTGACCTGACCTGCGCCTCCCGCTCCTCCGGCCGCCCTCCGCACCCTCTGCGGAGGGCGGCCGAAGCGTTGTTCGGACAGGCTTACTTTGCTGGAAATGCCCAGGTCAGGCGGGCTACGTTCGAGGGAGACGAACGCAAGACGGAGGGGACGAAGACCGTGAGCAGCACCATCATCGAATCCGAGGCCGGGCACCACCCCCGCATCCCCGCCGAGGGGCACCACCGGGACGTGAACGGCGGCTGGCTGCGGCCGGCCGTCTTCGGTGCGATGGACGGTCTGGTGTCCAACTTCGCGCTGATGACCGGCGTGGTCGGCGGCGCGGTCGCCAACAGCACGGTGGTGCTGACCGGACTGGCCGGCCTGGCGGCCGGCGCGTGCTCGATGGCGGCGGGGGAGTACACCTCGGTGGCCTCGCAGCGGGAGCTGGTGCAGGCCGAGATCGAGGCCGAGCGGCTGGAGCTCAAGCGCAACCCGCACGGCGAGCTGGCCGAGCTCGCCCAGGTGTACATAGCCCGGGGCGTCGAGCCCGCGCTGGCGCACGAGGTGGCGAAGCAGCTCTCGGCGGACCCGGAGCAGACCCTCGCGGTGCACGCCCGGGAGGAGCTGGGCATCGACCCGGACGACCTGCCCTCGCCGGTGGTGGCGGCCGCCTCGTCCTTCGTCTGCTTCGCGGTCGGCGCGCTGCTGCCGCTGCTGCCGTACCTGCTCGGCGCGACCTCGCTGGTGCCCGCGCTGCTGCTGTCGATGGCCGGCCTGTTCGCCTGCGGGGCCGTGGTGGCCCGGGTGACGGCACGCAGCTGGTGGTTCAGCGGACTGCGCCAGCTGGTGCTGGGCGGGGCGGCGGCCGGCGTGACGTACCTGCTCGGCTGGCTGATCGGCGGGCACGTGGGGTGACCGGGCCCCGGGACGATCCGGCGGCGGGGTGGCACGGGCCTGTGGGATGACACAGGGGACTGCATGACTATGCTGCCCATCGCGTGACGTTCCGCACATGGAGTGCGGACGTCACCTGGCCTAGTCTCATCATCCGGGCTCGGGGACCGCTGAATCGCATCCCGGGCCCGGCCTCCCGGGTTGGATTCGCAGGCAGCCTTGATCGGCTTCTGTAGCCGGGGGATTTCGCCCCTGTTTCGGGCCGCCGACCGACGGGCACAATCGTCGGGACGTGCACCGTGGCATGTCCCTTCACCCCACCCTTGACCTGCGGATCTGTCCGCGATGTGGACGCGGCATTCCGCTTCCCGGGATCTTGGGCATCATGTAACTGGCACGTAATCGCATCAGGGCCAACGTCGTCCCTACTGCACAGCACCTCACATGACGACGACGGGAGAGCCGATGCTGTCTGCATCCATGCACTCCGCCAACGAGCACCAGGCCGGCGCCGCCCGCCCGCCGTACGCGCTCGTTCCGGATGCGCGACCTGCTGCTCAGGGCCTGTACGACCCGCGAAACGAGCACGACGCCTGTGGCGTCGGCTTCGTCGCCACGCTGACCGGCATCGCCGACCACAAGATCGTCGAGCAGGCGCTGACCGTCCTGCGCAACCTGGAGCACCGCGGCGCCACCGGCGCCGAGCCGGACTCCGGTGACGGCGCGGGCATCCTGACCCAGATCCCGGACGCGTTCCTCCGCTCCAAGGTCTCCTTCGAGCTGCCGGCCGCCGGCTCCTACGCCGTCGGCATCGCCTTCCTGCCCGACGAGGACGCCGCCGACGCGGCCGCCGTCGCGCAGATCGAGGCCATCGCCGCCGAGGAGAACCTGACCGTCCTGGGCTGGCGCGACGTGCCGGTCACCCCGGACCTGCTGGGCGCCACCGCCCGCAGCGTGATGCCGCGCTTCCGCCAGGTCTTCCTCGCCACGGCGCCCGCCGGGCAGGGCCCCGCGCTCGCCGGGATCGAGCTGGACCGGATCTCCTTCGTCGTCCGCAAGCGCTCCGAGCGCGAGGCCGGTGTCTACTTCCCGTCGCTCTCCGCGCGCACCATCGTCTACAAGGGCATGCTGACCACCGGCCAGCTGGAGCCCTTCTTCCCCGACCTGTCGGACCGGCTCTACGCCTCCGCGCTCGGCCTGGTGCACTCGCGGTTCTCCACCAACACCTTCCCGAGCTGGCCGCTCGCCCACCCGTACCGCTTCGTCGCCCACAACGGCGAGATCAACACGGTCAAGGGCAACCGGAACTGGATGACCGCCCGCGAGTCCCAGCTCGCCACCGACCTGATCCCGGCCAACAGCAAGGGCCAGGGCCTGAGCCGGATCTTCCCGGTCTGCACCCCGGACCACTCCGACTCGGCCTCCTTCGACGAGGTCCTGGAGCTGCTCCACCTCGGCGGCCGCTCGCTGCCGCACTCGGTGCTGATGATGATCCCGGAGGCGTGGGAGAACCACGCCACCATGGACCCGGCCCGCCGCGCGTTCTACCAGTACCACTCCAACCTGATGGAGCCCTGGGACGGCCCGGCCTGCGTCACCTTCACCGACGGCACCCAGATCGGCGCCGTGCTGGACCGCAACGGCCTGCGCCCGGCCCGCTACTGGATCACCGAGGACGGCCTCGTCGTCCTCTCCTCCGAGGTCGGCGTGCTCGACATCGAGCAGGAGAAGGTCGCCAAGAAGGGCCGCCTGCAGCCCGGCCGGATGTTCCTCATCGACACCGCGGAGCACCGCATCGTCGAGGACGAGGAGATCAAGTCCGCGCTGGCCTCCGAGCACCCCTACGAGGAGTGGGTCGCGGGCGGCCAGATCCAGCTCGCCAAGCTGCCCGAGCGCGAGCACATCGCGCACACCCACGCCTCGGTGACGCGCCGCCAGCAGACCTTCGGCTACACCGAGGAGGAGCTGCGGGTCATCCTGGCGCCGATGGCGAAGACCGGCGGCGAGGCGCTCGGCTCGATGGGCACCGACAGCCCGATCGCCGCGCTCTCCGAGAAGCCGCGCCTGCTGTTCGACTACTTCGTGCAGCTCTTCGCGCAGGTCACCAACCCGCCGCTGGACGCCATCCGCGAGGAGCTCGTCACCTCGCTGCTGTCCAACCTCGGCCCCGAGGGCAACCTGCTGACCGCCGAGGCCGCGTCCTGCCGGTCGGTCGGCATCACCTTCCCGGTGATCGACAACGACGAGCTCGCCAAGCTCGTCCACATCAACGCCGACGGCGACCAGCCCGGCCTCAAGGCCGTCACCCTGTCCGGCCTGTACAAGGTCGCCACCGGCGGCGCCGGCCTGGCCGCCCGCCTGGCCGAGATCGCCGCCGAGGCCGACGCCGCGATCGCCGACGGCGCCCGGATCATCGTGCTCTCCGACCGGCACTCCGACGCCGAGCACGCCCCGATCCCCTCGCTGCTGCTCACCTCGGCGATCCACCACCACCTCATCCGCACCAAGCAGCGCACCCAGGTGTCCCTGCTGGTCGAGGCCGGCGACGTCCGCGAGGTGCACCACGTCGCGCTGCTGATCGGCTACGGCGCCGGCGCGGTCAACCCGTACCTGGCCATGGAGTCGGTCGAGGACCTCGTCGCGCAGGGCGTCTTCATCCAGGGCGTCGAGCCCGAGAAGGCCATCAAGAACCTGATCAAGGCGCTCGGCAAGGGCGTGCTCAAGGTCATGTCCAAGATGGGCATCTCCACCGTCGCCTCCTACCGCGGCGCGCAGGTCTTCGAGGCGATCGGCCTCTCCGAGGAGCTGGTCCGCGCCTACTTCGCCGGCACCACCACCAAGCTCGGCGGCATCGGCCTGGACGAGATCGCCAAGGAGGTGGCGGCCCGCCACGCCAAGGCCTACCCGGCCTCCGGCATCCCGGCCGCGCACCGCGCCCTGGAGATCGGCGGCGAGTACCAGTGGCGCCGCGAGGGCGAGCCGCACCTGTTCGACCCGGACACGGTGTTCCGCCTGCAGCACTCCACCCGCAACCGCCGGTACGACATCTTCAAGCAGTACACGGACCGGGTGAACGAGCAGTCCGAGCGGCTGATGACGCTGCGCGGCCTGTTCCAGCTGGACGGGCTCGACCGCACCCCGGTCCCCGTCGACGAGGTCGAGCCGGTCTCCGAGATCGTCAAGCGCTTCTCCACCGGCGCCATGTCGTACGGCTCGATCTCCCGCGAGGCGCACGAGACCCTGGCCATCGCGATGAACCGCCTCGGCGGCAAGTCCAACACCGGTGAGGGCGGCGAGGACCCGGACCGCCTGTACGACCCGGAGCGCCGCTCGGCGATCAAGCAGGTCGCCTCCGGCCGGTTCGGCGTCACCTCCGAGTACCTGGTCAACGCGGACGACATCCAGCGCTTCACCTCGATCCCGACCCGGCCGCCGCCGAAGCCGCCGATCCCGTCCGCCGCCACCACCCGGTGGCACGGCACCAGCAGCGCGACGG
>NZ_JBEYVJ010000151.1:0-17039 GCF_040643935.1 Kitasatospora sp. NPDC047058
GCGGCATCGTGGTGCCGGGCCCGGGCGGCCGCAGCACCGTGCCGTGGATGATCGGTGGCGGGGTCGCCCTGATCGGCGCGACCGGCTGCCTCCTCCATCGAGGAGGCCGACGCAGGGATGACGGACTAGTCCGGCCAAGAGTCGAGGGAAACACTCGGACCGTTGCCGAGGTAGCTGATCAGAGCCTCCTTGGTGGTGGAGACGAACTCCTCCGGCACGGCGTCGACACCCACCCACGCGACCTCCGAGTGCTTGGCGGGTTCCCCGTTCACGAGTTCTCCGGACCAGCGGTGCGCCGCGAAGACGACGGTCAGGAAGCCATTGGGCGCCTCGACGCCTCGGGCCCCGTGAATGACGTGGACCAGTCGCAAGTCCTCGGGAGCGACAATGACCCCGGTCTCCTCCTTGAGTTCGCGAACTGCCGTCTCCGTGATCGGTTCGCCGGGTTCGTTCTTGCCGACGGGCAGATCCCACAAACCTCGGGCGAACTTGGCCCCGGGACCTCGCCGGAGGAGTACCACACGCCGGCCTTCGAGGTCGTGAACGATGACGGCGGCGACCAGCAGTGTCATCGACTCCGCAGCAGGCTTGAGAGCAATGGTCTGATCAGCAGTCGACTGAGCCATGTCGGATGGATCCTTCCTGCGGTACGGCTGTCATGTCAGTGCCTCACGTGCGCGCCGCTCCAGGTCGCCGGCTCCCGGAACGCCACGTCCACGGTAGATCGCCAAGTGCGGCCGGATTGAGGAGACCGCCTTTCTCGTCCGATCCGAGGTCATGCCGCCCATGAGGTCGAGGGCACGCCCCCATGTCGCCACCGCCTCGTCCGCTCGGGCCTGAGCAGCCAAGCTGTCCCCCAGATCCGCATAGGTCAACGCATGAACCCGCTTGTACTTCTCAGCGTCCCAACGGATCAGCGCGGCACGGTGCTGCCGTTCGGTTCCCGCGTAGTCGCCGAGGTCGGTGAGGGTACGGGCCGTATGGCTGGCGACGGTTCCGCCCGCCGGGCCGCTGACAAGCGAAAAGCTGGGCTGCGGGTCGCCGTCACGGACAAGGGCATTCTCCGCAGCGAGAAGTGCCCTGGCTGCGGCAGGCTTGCCGCGGGCCGCAGCGAAAGCGCGGGCATGGGTGATGTGGAGAAGCGCCTCGGTCCTTCCGTCGACACGGCCGATGCTTCGGGCGAGCGCGTTCTCGATCAGCGCTGCACAGTGGCGGGGCTGTTTGAGGCTGAGTGCCTGGTGCGCCAGGGCGCGCATCATCCATGCGGCGTGGCCACCAGGGTCTGCCTCCACGGCGAGCTGGTAGCCGACCTGGTAGTAGTGCCGGGCTGCGCCCTCCTGGCCCAGGTCGTGGTGCTTCCATCCGGCGAGGTAGGCGAGTTCGGCCACAGCCCCGAAGGCTCGACGCCGTGTGCCTTCGTCAGGAAAGCGGCCGTCGAGCATCGGCGCCGCCGTGTCGGCGAGGTAGGCGGTCACCGTGGTCAGCCCGTGCCCGCCTCCGAGTCGTTCGTCGGCCGCACTGAAGACGGCGGTGACCTGTCGTACGACCTCGACCTCTTCGGCACCGATGCGCGCCGTGCCGGTCCGGGCCCGCATCAGGCGTGACATCGGCTCGGGGTCGTAGCGCAGTGGCATGGCCACACCGGCAGTGGTGAACGCGGCAACGGCCAGGAACGTACGAGCTTGCAGATCATGGCCGAAGCGGGTGTGCTGTGGCTCCAGATCACCGGCGGCGAGCCCACCGTGGACAAAGACTTCATCACGTCCTACCGGAGAGCCTTCGAGCTGGGCATGATGATCACGGTCTCGACGAACGCCTCGCTGCTCTGGCGCGAGAACCTTCTCGGCCTCTTCAGGGACTGTCCGCCCTACCGGGCCACTGTGTCGATGTACGGCGCCGGGAAGGCCAGCTATGACGAACTGACGCAACGTCCGGGCGCATGGGATCTATTCGTCCAGGGGATGAACGCCGCGCGCCACGCCAGGCTCCCCCTGCGGATGAGCATCGTCGTTACCGAGGACAACGCGCCCGAGGAACAGGCGATGATCGACCTGTGCCGGTCATGGGGGCTGGAGTACAACGTCTTCACCAACATGACGCCGACGATCTACGGCGGCGCCGAGTCCCTGACCGCGCAGTCCAAAGAGCACCTGCGGATGCGAAGGCCGTTCGCCGGGTGCAACGCGGGCCACACCTTCTTCCACACCGACCCGCACGGTCTGGTGTCCATCTGCAAGATCGGCCGTGACGACCAGATCAGCCTGCCCGTCGAGGGGATCAACGGCCTTGCCCGGCTCGGCGCCATCGCCGACCGCCTCATGCTTCGCACCGGTGGCTGCTCCGGCTGTCAGCTCTCGGGGTCGTGCACCGTGTGCCGGCCGCTGGCCAAGCACTACCAGGAGGCGAAGGCACCACTCGCAAGTCACTGCCAGCACGGAATCGAGAAAGCAGGGTGAACATGACCGCTGTCGCTGTCGAACTCTCCCCCAGGCGCCCGCTGCCGGGCGACGACCCGACCCGGCGTCTGCCGTACCTCACGCGTCCCGTCCAGGCTCCTGCCGAACCCGCCACCCGGGTCACCGTCGTCACCGACCTGGACGACGTCATGGAGTCGATCAAGTGCTCGTGCTCCGCGGGCGACGACAACCCGCACTGATCGCAGTCGGTCACCAACACTCGGGCCCTGGCGCGGTTCGCGTCAGGGCCCGAGCCCTGCATGCGACCCGAGTAGCGTGGGCGCATGGGATTCCAATGGGACTGGATGCGCTCCCGCGTTTCCGTGCCGTACCTGCCGACGCTTGGCCCACTGCTCCCCGAAGCGATGAGCCGGGAGCTGCTGGAGGACGTGTTCGCCGTCGCCGGCACCGGGGACTTTCTTCCCCACGACAAGGACCGACGGTGGTCGGAGCACAAGAACGAATGGGTCCTTGTGGACAGCGTCGTCCAGGACCGGGAACGCACCCTGATCCCGACCCTCACCAGCCGCGGAATCCTCCGGCTCCACCTCTACGGGGCCCCGGAGCTCCTTTCCGAGGCCCAGGAAACAGCCGCCAAGCTCGCCGCTCTCCACGGAGCCGCGAACGCCCGGGTCGTGTGGTTCCAGGAACACCCGAACGGCCTGGTTGCGTCCACTCGAGTCCAGCTCAGGACCTTCGACAGTCCTGTTCCCGCCGTCAACGGGATCGAGATGCTGTCCGAGACGCCGGCGAACGTGGCGATGACCTTCACGGCCTTCTCCGAAAGGATGGCTGGCGAGGGGTTCGCCTTCCTGAACTCAAGGCTCGATGCCGTCGGTCCCGTCCTGGTCGCGGCGCAGAACGGGCAGGTGGCCGGTGCGATCGGCCCGATGGAAACGATGCCCGACCCGATCGGGCGCAGCCGACTCCTTCCTCAGTACTTCGGAGTCCTGCCGGAGTACCGAGGACTCGGGCTGGGGCGCCGGCTGTGGCGGGCCGCAATGCACTGGGGCCGGCGGCACGGCGCCGACTACCAGCTGCTGCAGACCACGGCCGGTGGCGCATCCGATCGCCTCTGCCGGAGCGAGGGGCTCGTCGGCCTGGGGTTCGTCTGCACCTCTGGTGTCTGAAACCCCTGGTCCGCCGGGCCGGCCCGGGCCGGACCCGCAACTCGGCCGTGTCCCGGCTGCGGATGTCGGTGACGGGGTGCAGACTCGCAGAGGGCCGGGGTGGGGTGCGACCGGCGCCCCCGTGACCTGCCCGGCCGTCCGTACCGTCGAAGGAGCACCACCCCATGCTCACCACCGACTTCCCCAACGGCTCGCCCTGCTGGATCGACCTGGGCAGCCCGGACCCGGCCGCGGCCGCCGCCTTCTACGGCGCGGTGTTCGGCTGGACCTTCCAGCAGCTCGGCCCGGAGGCCGGCGGCTACGGCTTCTTCCAGACCGACGGCAAGACCGTGGCCGCGGTCGGGCCGCTGACCGAGGAGGGTGCGCAGTCCGCCTGGACGACGTACTTCAAGACGCCGGACGCGGACGCCACCGCCCGGGCGGTGGCGGACGCGGGCGGCACCGTCCGGGTCGCGCCGTTCGACGTCATGGAGGCCGGGCGGATGGCCCAGGTCACCGACCCGCAGGGTGCCCGGTTCGCGATCTGGCAGGCCGGCACCACCCAGGGCCTGGACGTGGTCTCCGCCGACGACGCGCTGGTCTGGACCGAGCTGCACACCGGCGACCAGGAGGCCGGATTCGCTTTCTACAAGGCGGTGTTCGGCTGGCGGAACGAGCCGTTCCCGGCCCCGGGGATGACCTACCTGGTGCTCTCACCCGCCGAGGGCGACCTCAAGGCCACCACCTTCGGCGGCATCGCCCCGGTCATGGGCGAGGGCCAGCCGCCGTCCTGGACGCCGTACTTCGCCACCGAGGTGGTGGACGAGCTGGTCGGCCGGGCGGAGAAGGCCGGCGGCAAGGTGCTGATGGGCGCCGAGGACGTGCCGAACGTCGGCCGGATCGCCTGGCTGGCGGACCCGTTCGGCGCACCGTTCGCCCTGATCAAGGGCGAGCCGCAGGAGTCCTGAACAGCGCCGTGGGCCCGCCGGACGGCGTCCGGCGGGCCCACGGTCGTCAGCGGGGCGGCAGGTTCACCGGACGGGGTGGCCGGCCTCGCGCAGCGCGTTCTTGACCTCGCCGATCCGCAGGTCGCCGAAGTGGAAGACGCTGGCGGCCAGCACCGCGTCCGCACCGGCGTCCACCGCCGGGGCGAAGTCGGCGAGCTTGCCGGCGCCGCCGGAGGCGATCACCGGGACGGCGACGGTCTTGCGGACGGCCCGGATCAGCTCCAGGTCGTAGCCGTCCTTGGTGCCGTCGGCGTCCATCGAGTTGAGCAGGATCTCGCCCGCGCCCAGTTCGGCGGCGCGGCCGGCCCACTCGACGGCGTCCAGGCCGGTGCCCTGGCGCCCGCCGTGGGTGGTCACCTCGAAGCCGGACGCGGTCTCCGTGCCCTCGGGGCAGCGCCGGGCGTCGACCGAGAGCACCAGCACCTGGCGGCCGAAGCGCTGCGCGATCTCGCGGACCAGCTCGGGGCGGGCGATCGCGGCGGTGTTGACGCCGACCTTGTCGGCGCCGGCCCGCAGCAGCTTGTCGACGTCCTCGACGGCGCGGATGCCGCCGCCGACGGTGAGCGGGATGAAGACCTGCTCGGCGGTGCGCCGCACCACGTCGTAGGTGGTCTCGCGGTCCCCCGAGGAGGCGGTGATGTCGAGGAAGGTGAGCTCGTCGGCGCCCTCGGCGTCGTAGAGCTTGGCCATCTCGACCGGGTCGCCGGCGTCGCGCAGGTTCTGGAAGTTGACGCCCTTCACCACGCGGCCGGCGTCGACGTCCAGGCAGGGGATGACTCGAACGGCGAGGGTCACGGCTGTCCGCCTTCCAGTGTGCTTGCGAGCCCGGGGCGGTAGGCGTCGAGTTCGACCTCGACCAGCATCCGGGGATCGATCAGGCCCTGGACCACCACCAGGGCGGCCACCGGGCGTACGGCGTCGAAGAGTTCGTGGTGGGCGCGGCCCACCTCGTCGACGTCGCGGGCGTGGGTCAGGTACATCCGGGTGCGGACCACGTCGTCCGCCGTCAGCCCGTACGCGGCCAGGGCGTCCAGCCCGGCCCGGAACGAGGCGACGGCCTGCTCGTACGGGTCGCCCTCGCCCTGGAGCGTGTTGCCCAGGAAGGGCCTGGCGCCGGCCACGTGCACGTGGTCGCCCGCCGCGACCGCCTGCACCGAGCCGAGCAGCTCCTCCCAGGGGGAGGCGCCGTCGACCCGACCGCGCACGACCTGACGCTCCGTCATCCGGAAACCGCCTCCAGGGCCTCTTCGAGGGTGAACTTCTGCTCGTAGAGCGCCTTGCCGACGATCGCGCCCTCGACGCCCTCGCCGACCAGCGTGGCGATCGCCCGCAGGTCGTCCAGCGAGGAGACGCCGCCGGAGGCGACCACCGGCTTGTCGGTGGCGGCGCAGACGTCGCGCAGCAGCTGCAGGTTGGGGCCGGTCAGGGTGCCGTCCCGGTTGACGTCGGTGACGACGTAGCGGGCGCAGCCCTCGGCGTCGAGGCGGGCCAGCACGTCGAAGAGCTGGCCGCCGTCGCGGGTCCAGCCGCGGCCGCGCAGGGTGGTGCCGACCACGTCCAGGCCGACGGCGATCTTGTCGCCGTGCTCGGCGATGACCTTGGCGACCCACTCGGGGCTCTCCAGGGCGGCGGTGCCCAGGTTGACCCGGGTGCAGCCGGTGGCGAGCGCGGCGGCCAGCGACTCGTCGTCGCGGATGCCGCCCGACAGCTCGACCTTGATGTCCAGCGCGCCGGTGACCTCGCGCAGCAGGTCGCGGTTGCTGCCCGTCCCGAAAGCAGCGTCGAGGTCGACCAGGTGGAGCCACTCGGCGCCGGCGTTCTGCCAGGCGAGGGCGGCGGCGAGCGGCTCGCCGAAGGAGGTCTCGGTGCCGGAGGCGCCCTTGACCAGGCGGACGGCCTGGCCGTCCCGGACGTCGACGGCGGGCAGCAGTTCGAGGCGGCTCATCGTTACAACTCTCAGCTCGTCAGAGGGTGTTGACCCAGTTGGTCAGCAGGGCGGCGCCGGCGTCACCGGACTTCTCGGGGTGGAACTGGGTGGCCCAGAGCGGGCCGTTCTCGACCGCCGCGACGAACGGCTGCCCGTGGGTGGCCCAGGTGACCAGCGGCGGGTGGATCCGCGCGCTGTGCACCTCCATCTCCCAGCTGCGCACCCCGTAGGAGTGCACGAAGTAGAAGCGGGTGCCGGCGTCGAGGCCGGCGAACATCCGGCTGTCGGCGGGGGCGTCCACGGTGTTCCAGCCCATGTGCGGGACGACCGGCGCGTCCAGCGGCTCGACCGTACCGGGCCACTCGTCGCAGCCGGCGGTCTCCACGCCGTGCTCGACCCCCTTCTCGAAGAGGATCTGCATCCCGACGCAGATGCCCATGACCGGCCGGCCGCCGGAGAGCCGGCGGTCGATGATCCAGTCCCCGCGGACGGCCTTCAGCCCGCGCATGCAGGCCTCGAAGGCGCCGACGCCGGGGACGAGCAGGCCGTCCGCCTCCATCGCGGTCCGGAAGTCGGACGTGACGGTGACGGTCGCGCCGGTCCGCTCGACGGCACGCTGCGCCGAGCGGAGGTTGCCCGACCCGTAGTCGAGCACGACGACGTTCTTGCCCATGTTCAGGTGTCCATGTCTGTTGGCGTTCTCTCGGCGTTCTTCCGGACTGCCGACGCGCCTAGAGGCGCATCACGCCGGAGGCCAGGCACAGCACCGAGCCGATGGCGAGGACGGCGATGACCCCCTTCGGAATCTTCTGCTTCCAGAAGGAGATCACCCCGCCCGCCAGGAAGAGTCCGACGAAGATGAGGACGATCGCGGCCTTGCTCACAGCGCACCCTTGGTCGAGGGGAGGATGCCGGCCGCGCGCGGGTCGCGCTCGGCGGCGTAGCGCAGCGCCCGCGCGAGCGCCTTGAACTGGCACTCCACGATGTGATGGGCGTTGCGTCCGTAGGGTACGTGGACGTGCAGCGCGACCTGCGCCTGGGCCACGAAGGACTCGAGTATGTGCCGCGTCATGGTCGTGTCGTAGCTGCCGATCATCGGCGCCATGTTCTCCGGCTCGCTGTGCACGAGGTAGGGGCGGCCGGAGAGGTCCACGGTGACCTGGGCGAGCGACTCGTCCAGCGGGACCGTGCAGTTGCCGAAGCGGTAGATGCCGACCTTGTCGCCGAGCGCCTGCTTGAAGGCGGCGCCCAGCGCGAGGGCGGTGTCCTCGATGGTGTGGTGGGTGTCGATGTGCAGGTCGCCGTCGGTCTTCACGGTGAGGTCGAAGAGGCCGTGGCGGCCGAGCTGGTCGAGCATGTGGTCGTAGAAGCCGACGCCCGTGGAGATGTCGGTCCTGCCGGTGCCGTCGAGGTCGATCTCGACCAGGACCGAGGTCTCCTTGGTGGTGCGCTCAACGCGTCCGATACGGGACATACGGGGTTACAGCTCCTTGATCACTGTTGCGACGGCGTCCAGGAAGGCGTCGTTCTCGGCGGGGGTGCCGGCGGTGACGCGCAGCCACCCGGGGACGCCGTTGTCCCGGACCAGGACGCCGCGGTCGAGGATGGCCTGCCAGACGGCGTGGGTGTCGGCGAAGCGGCCGAACTGGACGAAGTTGGCGTCCGAGTCGGTCACCTCCAGGCCCAGCCCGCGCAGCGCGGCGACCAGCCGGTCGCGCTCGGCCTTGAGCCGGCCGACGTAGCCGAGCAGGGTGTCGGTGTGCTCCAGGCAGGCCAGCGCGGTGGCCTGGGTGACGGCCGACAGGTGGTACGGCAGCCGGACCAGCTGGACGGCGTCCACCACGGCCGCGTCGGCGGCGAGGTAGCCCAGGCGCAGGCCGGCCGCGCCGAAGGCCTTGGACATGGTGCGGGTGACCACCAGGTTGGGGCGGCCCTCCAGCAGCGACAGCAGCGAGGCGCGGTGCGAGAACTCGACGTACGCCTCGTCGACGATCACCAGGCTGGGCCGGGCGGCCTGCGCGGCCTCGTACAGCCGCAGCACGGTGTCGGCGGCGACGGCGGTGCCGGTGGGGTTGTTGGGCGAGCAGACGAAGACGACGTTCGGCCGGTGCTCGGCGATCGCCGCGACGGCGGCGTCCACGTCGATGGTGAAGTCCTCGTTGCGCGGACCGGAGATCCAGCCGGTGCCGGTGCCGCGGGAGATCAGGGCGTGCATCGAGTACGAGGGCTCGAAGCCGATCGCGGTGCGGCCGGGCCCGCCGAAGGTCTGCAGCAGCTGCTGGAGGACCTCGTTGGAGCCGTTGGCGGCCCAGACCTGCTCGCGGGTGCGGGCGAAGCCGGTGGTCTTCGTCAGGTAGGCGGCGAGGCCCTCGCGCAGCTCGACCGCGTCCCGGTCGGGGTAGCGGTTGAGGTTGCGGGCGGCCTCGGCGACGCGCTCGGCGATCCGGGCGACCAGCTCCTCGGGCAGCTGGTACGGGTTCTCGTTGGTGTTGAGCTGGACCGGGACGTCGAGCTGCGGCGCACCGTACGGGGACTGGCCGCGCAGCTCGTCCCGGACGGGAAGGTCGTCGATGTTGGTCACGTGCCGGGAACCGTCCAGTCGAAGCGGGCCTTGATGGCGTCGCCGTGGCCGGGCAGGTCCTCGGCGTCCGCCAGGTTGACGACGTGCGCGGCGATGCCGGCCAGCGCCTCGCGGTCGTACTCGACGACCTGGACGCCGCGCAGGAAGGTCTGCACGGACAGCCCCGAGGAGTGGCAGGCGCAGCCGCCGGTGGGCAGCACGTGGTTGGAGCCGGCCGCGTAGTCGCCCAGCGAGACCGGGGTGTACCGGCCGATGAAGATCGCGCCCGCGTTGCGGACCCGGGCGGCGACGGCGTGCGCGTCGCGGGTCTGGATCTCCAGGTGCTCGGCGGCGTACGCGTTGACGACGACCAGGCCCTGGTCGAGGTCGTCGACCAGGATGATGCCGGACTGCCGGCCGCCCAGCGCCTCGGCGACCCGCTCGCTGTGCCGGGTACGGGCGACCTGGGCCTTCAGCTCGGCCTCGACCGCGTCGGCCAGCTCGACCGAGTCGGTGACCAGCACCGAGCCCGAGGTCGGGCCGTGCTCGGCCTGGCTGATCAGGTCGGCGGCGACGTCCACCGGGTCGGCGCTGTCGTCGGCGAGGACGGCGATCTCGGTCGGCCCGGCCTCGGAGTCGATGCCGATCCGCCCGGCGAAGTAGCGCTTGGCGGCGGCGACGTAGATGTTGCCCGGGCCGGTGACCATGTTCACCGGCTCGCACTCCTCGGTGCCGAGCGCGAACATGGCGACCGCCTGGGCGCCGCCGACCGCGTACACCTCGGTGACGCCGAGCAGCGCACAGGCCGCCAGGATCGTCGGGTGCACCCGGCCGCCGAAGGCCTTCTGCGGCGGCGAGGTGACGGCGATGCCCCGGACGCCCGCCTCCTGGGCCGGCACCACGTTCATCACCACGGAGGACGGGTAGACGGCCAGGCCGCCCGGCACGTACAGGCCGACCCGGTCCACCGGCACCCAGCGCTGGGTGACCGTGCCGCCGGGCACCACCTGGGTGGTGTGCCCCTCGCGGCGCTGGTCGGCGTGGACGATGCGGGCGCGGCGGATCGACTCCTCCAGTGCGGCGCGCACCTTCGGGTCCAGCGTCTCCAGGGCCTCGGCGAGCTGCCCGGCGGGCACCCGGGTGGACTCCAGCCGCACCCCGTCGAAACGCTCGGTGATCTCGATCAGCGCCGCGACCCCGCGATGATGCACGTCCTCGGCGATCGGACGCACCTTCTCCAGGGCGGCCGCGACGTCGAAGTCGGCACGGGGCAGCAGGTCACGCGGGTCGTCGAGCGAGCCGCGCAGATCGATTCGAGAGATCACGCCACCCAGTGTAAGGAGTGGCCGGAACGGGCGGTCCGGCATTTCAGTCCGTGATACGAAAGGCGAGACAACCGGGGGAACGGGGGACGACATGGCCGAGGGCGCGCCGCAGGACTGGTCGCCGACGGAGCAGGCGCTCTGGGAGGCGTTCCGGCAGGGCGACGTGTACGACCTGCGCAGCGGCGACGCCGGGCAGGACGACCCGTTCGGCGACGCCGTCTGGGGGCCCGCGCGCACCGTCCGCGCGGAGGTGCTGGCCCGGCTGCTGCTGGCCGGCCCCGCCGCCGCGCCCGGGCGGGTCGCCTCGCTCCGGCTCACCGGCGTCCTGGTCACCGGCGCGCTGAACCTGGCCGGCGGCACCATCGCCCAGTACGTCGAGCTGCACGACTGCCGCTTCGAGCACAAGGTGCTGATCTCCGAGGCGGAGGCGGGCACGATGCGTTTCGTCACCTGCCTGATACCCCGGATCGAGGCGTCCCGGCTGGCCACCTCCGGCGACCTGCACCTGGCCCGCTGCCGCATCCCCCAGGGCATCCGGCTCACCGACGCCCGGATCGGCACCGACCTGCTGCTCAACCAGGCGGTGCTCGGCGGCGACCGGTTCGGCCGGGCGCTGTCCGCCGACGGCATGGCGATCCACCAGGACTTCGAGGCCGACCGGCTGGAGTCGCACGGCGAGGTCTCGCTGCGCACGGCCCGGATCGGCGGCCGGCTCTCGCTGCGCGGCGCCCAGCTGCGGGCCGTCCCGGGCAACCGCAACGCCCTCAACGCGGTGCGGATAACCGTCGGCCACACGCTGTACCTCAGCGGTTCGGCGGACGGCGGCTGGTACGGCTCGCAGACCTACTACGGCTCCGGCTACGGCGAGATCCCGCCACCCGGCTCGCCGAGCACGCCCTTCCGGGCCCACGGGCAGGTCCGGCTCTCCGACGGCCGGTTCGAGAACGCCTGTCTGCTCTCCGACGCCGAGTTCCACCTGGAACCGGGGGACGAGGTGGCGCTGCGCCGCATCCAGACCCCCGAGCTGCGGTTCACCTGCCGCTTCCCGAACGACGGCACCGTCTCGCTCTCCCGCGCCCGGGTCGGCAACCTGGTCGACGCCCCCGGCGCCTGGCCGAGCGACCGGCAGCTCTCCCTCACCGGCTTCCAGTACGACTGCCTGCGCCCGGCCGCGCCGTTCACCGTCCGGCAGCGGATCGACTGGCTGGAGCGCTCCTCGGTCGAGTTCCAGCCCGAGTCGTACGAGCAGCTGGCCGCCGCCCTGCGCCGCGACGGCGCCGACGACGACGCCCGCGAGGTGCTCTACGCCAAGCAGCGCCGCCGCCGCCGGACCCTGCCGCTGCCCGCCCGGCTCTGGGGCCGGGTGCAGGACGTCACCGTCGGCTACGGCTTCCGCCCCGGCCGGGCCGCGCTCTGGCTGCTGCTCGCCTGGGCGCTCGGCAGCTCCTACTTCGCCGCCCACCAGCCGGAACCGCTGAAGGCCGACGAGCGCCCGCACTGGGACCCGGTGCTGTACGCGCTGGGCCAGCTGCTGCCGCTGGTCGACCTCGGCCAGCAGGGCTGGAACCCGGGCGGGTTCTCCCGCTGGGTCGCGGCCGGCCTGGTGATCGTCGGCTGGGTCCTGGCCACCACCGTCGCCGCCGGCGCCACCCGGATGCTCCAGCGCGGGTAACTCCGGGGCGGACAGGGTGCTCGGGGAACTACGCTGTGCGCCGTGACAGAACGGCTGCCGCTCTTCCCGCTGAACACCGTGCTCTACCCGGGCCTGGTGCTGCCCCTGAACGTCTTCGAGGAGCGTTACCGCCGTCTGGTCGCCGACCTGCTCGCCCTCCCGGAGGACCGGCCGCGCCGGTTCGGCGTCCTCGCCATCCGGGACGGCCGCGAGGTCGCGCCGGTCCGCCCCGACGACGGCCCGGCCGGCCCGCTCGACGGGCTCGGCACCGTCACCGGCGACCCGCTGGAGGCGGTCTACCACATCGGCTGTGTGGCCGACGTCGCCTCCGCCCAGGAGCAGCCCGACGGCCGGTACGAGCTGCTGGTCACCGGCACCACCCGGTTCCGGCTCCGCTCGGTGGACGTCGGCGGCCCCTACCTGACCGGCGAGACCGAGCCGGTCGAGGAGGAGGCCGGCGAGGGTGCGGGCGTGCTGGCCGCCGGTGTCGAGCGGGCCTTCCGCGCCTACCAGAAGCGGCTGGCCGGCGCCCGCGAGGCCAGCACGGTCGGTCACCAGGACCTGCCGGACGACCCGCAGGTGCTCTCCTACCTGGTGGCCGCCGCCTCGGTGTTCGAGACGCCGGTCAAGCAGGAGCTGCTCGCCTGCCCCGACACCGCGCAGCGGCTGCGCACCGAACTGGAGCTGCTGCGCCGCGAGACGGCCGTGCTGAGCTGGCTGCCCTCGCTCCCGGCGGTCGACCTGACCCGCCAGTCGTTCAGCCCCAACTGACTCCCGCCCCTGACCCCCGCCCCCCGGAGCCCCCGGAGAGAGCCGCAGATGGCCAAGAAGCCGAAGAAGGGCGGCCAGGGCACGCCCGCGACCGTCGCCCTGGAGAACGCCGCCGTCCCGTTCACCGTGCACGCCTACGAGCACGACCCGGCCGCCGCCTCGTACGGCGGCGAGGCCGCCGAGGTGCTCGGCGTCTCCGCCGAGCGGGTGTTCAAGACCCTGGTCGCCGACGTGGACGGCGCCCTCGTCGTGGGCGTCGTGCCGGTCGCCGGGCAGCTGGACCTCAAGGCGCTCGCCGCGGCGGTCGGCGGCAAGCGCGCCGCGATGGCGGACCCGGCGGCCGCCGAGCGCAGCAGCGGCTACGTCCGCGGCGGCATCTCCCCGCTCGGCCAGCGCCGCCCGCTGCGCACCGTGGTGGACGACAGCGCGCTCGGCCACGCCACGGTCTACGTCTCGGCCGGCCGCCGCGGCCTGGAGGTCGAGCTGGCCCCCGCCGACCTGGTCACCCTCACCGGCGCCCGCACCGCCCCGATCGGACGCTGACCCGGGCCGGTCACCGGCGCGCCGTCAGGGCTTCCACCGGCGCGCCGTCAGGGCTGCGGCCCCTCCCGCCGCGGCCCGTCCTGCGGCCGCGGGTCGTACGGGATGCCGCCCTGCGGCGCCCGGTCCTGCTGCGTCCGCTCCTGCGGCCACGGGTCCGCCCCGGGCAGCGCGGCCGGATCCGCGCCCTGCGGCAGCGTGCCCGTCCCGGCCCAGTACGGCGGCGGGTCCTCCTCGCGCTTGCCGAACGCGGCCGACAGCGCCAGCAGCACCACCATGGCCGTCATCGGCCAGACCAGCAGCGCACCGTACGCGCCCAGGTCGATGTCCGCGTTGAAGTGGCCGCCGTTGCCGACCCGCTTGGCCGCCGCCACCAGGTCGCTGCTCGGACCGAGCCGCCGGCCCAGCCCCCAGGCGCCGAACGAGGCCAGCAGGCCGCCGACCGCGAGGCCGACCGCCACCGCGATCCCGCCGCCGCGGCGCCGGGTCACCAGGAAGGCCCCGAGCGCGGTCAGGATGCCCATGCCGAGCCCGATCAGCACGAAGACGCTGTCCGCGCCGGCCCGCTGCTCGCCCTCCGGGTCGCCGTAGAGGATCTTGTTGCCGTCGACCACCAGCGGCACCTTCGGCGCCAGCCACGCCCAGAGCGCGGCCATCGCCAGGCCCAGCAGCAGGCAGACCAGCACCGTGACCGCGCCGACCTTCAGCTCGGGCCGCAGCCGCTCCCACACGGGCGGCCGCTCCGGGCCGGACAGCACGCCCGCCGGCAGCGGCGGGACGCCCTCGCCGCCCGGGGCCGGCGGCGCGTACGGGTTCGGGGCGGCGGCCGGGCCCTGGCCGGCGGGGTCCGCGTCGGTGCCCGCAGCGGCGCGCAGAGGATCCGGAGGTGTGTTCGGTACGGTCACGGGCCCATCGTTTCACGAGCGCCGCCCGAACGGCCCCGCCGCCCGGAGAGCGAACGGGTCCGGGGCCCCGGGCCGGCCGGGCCCGGGCACGCCGGACAGCCCCTAGCGGGTGGTGGCCCGGCGGTACGCCCAGGTGGCGGCGGCCAGCGACACCACGCCGACCCCGGCGCAGACCGCGAGGTCCCCCGCGACCGCCGCCCAGTCCGGGTCGGCCGTGAAGGTCCGGGCGAAGGCCTCGACGCCGTACGTGGAGGGCAGCAGGTCGCGCAGCCAGAGCACCGGCTGCGGCAGGTGGTCGACCGGGAGCACGCCCAGCAGCAGCGCCGCCGACATGCCGAGCTGCCCCAGCATGGTGGCGATCTCCTGCTTGGGCGCGAGCAACCCGCAGGCCGCGCCGAGCCCGGAGAGCGCCGCACCGGCCAGCGGCACCACGGCGAGCAGCACCCAGAGCTGGCCCAGCGGCAGGCCGAACATCACCGCACCCGCGGCGGCGGTCACCAGCGTGCCGGGCAGCGTGAACGAGGCGTACGCGGCCGCCGTCCCGAGCACCACCGAGGCCGCCGGGACGGGCAGCGTGGCGTAGTGGTCCAGGCCGCCGGTGGCCCGCAGCCGGCCGAAGTACTGGGCGAGCAGGTTGAGCGCGACGAAGGCGACCACCAGCACGCTGGAGCCGGCCACCACCGAGCGCGCGGCCGAGGTCTGCCCCGCGTCGACGACGCCCCGCATCATCACCAGGATGCCGAGCGACTGGAAGGTGGCCACGAACAGCAGCGGGATGCGGGCCACCTTGGCCCGGGCCAGCTGCGCCCGGTAGACGGCGGCCAGGGCGGGCAGCAGCCGGGCGGCGGGGGCCAGCGGGGCGGGCCCGGCGTCCGCGAGTCCGGCGGGCTGCGGCGGCGCGGAGAGCAGCGTCACTTGGCCAGTCCTCCATGGCGGCCGCCCAGCTTGAGGTAGGCGTCCTCAAGGCTCGGGGTGGCCAGGGTGAAGTCGTCCAGGGCGGCGAAGGCCGGGCCGGTGGTGACGGCGGCGACCAGTTCGCGGGCCTGCTCGGGGGTGGTGCGCACGGTCCAGCGCCGGCCGGTGCGCTCGGCCCGTCCGGCGAGGTCCGCGACGGCCGGCACCGCGAGCGGCGCCTCGTCCCGCCAGACCAGGTCGAGCCGGACGTCGCCGTCGACCAGGGCCTTGAGCCCGCCGGGCGTGTCGCAGGCGATCACCCGGCCCTCGTCCACCACCGCGACCCGGTCCAGCACGGTCTCCGCCTCGATCACGTTGTGGGTGACCAGCAGCACGGTGGCCTGCCGCTCGGCGCGGCGCCGCTCGACGGCCGTCCAGACGGCGCGGCGGGCGATCGGGTCCATGCCGGTGGTCGGCTCGTCCAGGACGAGCAGCGGCCGGTCGCCGACCAGGGCGGCGGCGAAGCAGGCGAGCCGGCGCTGGCCGCCGGAGAGCTTGGCGAGCGGACGGTGGGCGAGCGGCTCCAGGGCCAGCTCGGTGAGCACCTCGTCGGCCGCGGCGCGGGCCTGCGCCCGGGTGAGGCCGCGCAGCCTGCCGGTGGTCTCGGCGGCGAGCGCCACGGTCAGCTCGTCCAGCGCGGTGGACTCCTGGCCGAGGTAGCCGAGCAGCCTGGCCGCCCGCTCGGGGTGGCGGACCACGTCGTGGCCGAGGACCTCGACGGAGCCGGAGTCGGGGCGCAGCAGGCCGGTGAGCTGGCGGACCAGGGTGGACTTGCCGGCGCCGTTGGGCCCCAGCAGCCCGAAGATCTCGCCCTGCCGGACGGTCAGGCTGATGCCGTCGTTGGCCCGGATCGGGGCGATCGGGCCACCGCGCCCGGAGCGGTACGTCTTGACCAGGTCGCGGACGGCACAGCACGGCAAGGAGGTGTCCTGGGGTGCCCGCCCGGCCTCGTTGTTCACGAGCGAAGACTTTACGCGGTGGAACCCGCGAACCGGACAAGGGGGCCCGATCCCCCGAATCCACCCCGCCCCCGCCCCGCCCCGCCCCGGAGGCGAGCGGCGAGTCACCGCCCGCCCCACCCGGAGGCGAGCGGCGAGTCACCGCCCGAGCCGAAGGGGCGCGCCGGTGCCGAAAGGGAGAAGCGAGGACGCCCTGAGGGACGAGGGGCGTTGGAGCGCCGACCGTCGGCACCGGGCCAGAGCGCCCCGGAGGCGAGCGGCGAGTCACAGTCAGTCCTCCACGACCAGGTCGCCGCCGGGGACGCGGCCGGCCAGCTCCTTCCAGAAGCCGGCCCGGATCGCGTACCGGTCGTGCTCGTCGATCTGGTCGTCCTTGTGCGCGAGCAGCCCGAACCGGGCCGCGTAGCGGAGCAGCTCGCCGTCCACCCGGTGCGGGATGCGCGGGTAGTCGGGCCAGAGCACGGTGAGCCGCTCGACGTCGCCGAGCCGCTCCGTCCAGCGGCGGGCGAACACCTGGCCGACCTCGTGGGCGTCGCCGCCGATGGTGGTGATGTCCTCCTCGCGGTCGGCCCAGCGCTGCTCGGCGGTGGTGAGCTGGGCGAGGGTGGGCAGGCTGTCGCCGGCGGTGACGGCCTGCTCGGCGGCCGGCCGTTCGACCCAGCCGCGGTCCGAGGACCAGCGCAGCACCGGGCCGGTCGGGTGGTGGGCGGCGGCGGGCGGCGGGGCCGTGGTGCGTCCGGCTATGTCCTTGGGCGTCGGGACCACCTTGAGCGCGGTGGCGGCCGCGGCCCGCCGTCCCGCCCGCCGCGGTGCCCGCGCCGGCCGCGGTGCCGGCGGCGGCCAACGGACGCCAG
>NZ_JBEYVJ010000152.1:0-16975 GCF_040643935.1 Kitasatospora sp. NPDC047058
TGTGTGCCGGGTTTTCTTTCGTGTGATCTACCTATCTCCCCACCCCCCCCCGGGGGGCCGGGCGGCACCTGGCGCCCCGCCGGGCCGTCGTCGTTCCCGGTTAGAGTGATCCACATGCTGGTTGCCGCCGCCGTCTGCCCCTGTCCGCCGCTGCTCGTCCCGGAGGTCGCCGCCGGTGCGGCCGCCGAGTTGGAGCCGCTGCGCGCCGCCTGTGACGAGGCGCTGGCCGCGCTGCTGGCGGCCGGGCCCGAGCTGCTCGTGGTGGTCGGGACGGGGCCGGAGGCCGAGGTGTGGACCGAGGGCGGAGCCGGGTCCTTCCACCGCTACGGCGTGCCGCTGGTGGCCAGGCTGCCGGCCGGCCGGGTGGAGGGGCCGGAGCTGGCGCCCTCGCTCACCGTCGGCGCCTGGCTGCTGGAGCGGGCCGGGACTGCCCTGCCGACGCACGCCTGCTCGGTGCCCGCCGACGCGCCCGCCGACCGGATGCTCGGCCTGGGCCAGGGGCTGGCCGGGCTGGCCGACCGGGTCGGGCTGCTGGTGATGGGCGACGGCAGCGCCTGCCGCTCGCTGAAGGCGCCGGGCTACCTGGACGAGCGGGCCGAGGGCTTCGACGCGGCGCTCGCCGACGCGCTGGGCTCGGCGGACCTGGCCGCGCTGGCCGCCCTGGACCCGGGCCTGGCCGCCGAGCTGAAGGCCGAGGGCCGCGCCCCCTGGCAGGTGCTGGCCGGTGCCGCGGAGGGCGCCGGCCTCACGGCACGGCTCGGCTACCGGGACGCTCCGTACGGCGTCGGGTACGTCGTGGCGTCCTGGAACTGAGCAGTCCCGGAGCCGAGCCGGGGGCCTGGAGCCGAGCCGGGTCGCGCGCTGCCGGTCAGGCCGGCGGGGCGGTGCCGTCGCCCGCCCCGGCGGGGCCGTCACCGGGCTTCGGCTTGTGGGCGAAGTCGTCCACCGCGCCCTTGGCCCTGCTGGTGCCGTGCTCGATCTTCTCGCTGTACTTGCCCTTGGTGGCCTTGTCGATCGCGCTGCCGGCCTTGTCCACGGCGTGGTCGATCTGCTCGTTGTGCTTGCCGGCCAGCTCGCTGGCCTTCTCCTTGAGCTCCCCGGCCTTGCCCTTGAGGTTGTCCATCAGGCTCATGGTGTCCTCACTCTTCCTCTCCGTCGTCCTGCTCAACGTCTCCCGCGGCCGAACCGTTCGCAACGGGTGCGAACCGGTGCCGACGGTGAAGACCGCCGGAATCGGTCATATCGTCGCGCAGTAGGACCAGCCGGGCGGGGAGGTCCCCGGCGCGGCGGCGGTTTTGCGAGACTGGTCCGGTGAGCAGCTCCAGAACCGATCAGTCAGGTGCCGTCCAGCCCCGTGTGGTCTCCGTCGTCGGCGCCACCGCCGCCGGCAAGTCCGACCTGGCCGTGGCCATCGCCCGCAGTCTCGGCGGCGAGGTGATCAACACCGACTCGATGCAGCTCTACCGCGGCATGGACATCGGCACCGCCAAGCTCACGCCGGCCGAGCGCGGCGGCGTCCCGCACCACCTGCTGGACATCTGGGACGTCACCGAGGCCGCCAGCGTCGCCGAGTACCAGCGGCTCGCCCGGGCCGAGATGGACCGGCTGCTCGCGGCCGGCCGCACCCCCGTCCTGGTCGGCGGCTCCGGGCTGTACGTGCGGGCGGCGATCGACGAGATGGAGTTCCCCGGCACCGACCCGGCGGTCCGGGCCCGGCTGGAGGCCGAACTGGACCAGGCCGGCCCGTACGCGCTGCACCGGCGGCTGGCGGAGCTCGACCCGGCCGCCGCCGCGGCGATCCTGACCAGCAACGGCCGGCGGATCGTCCGGGCGCTGGAGGTCATCGAGATCACCGGGCAGCCGTTCACCGCCAACCTGCCCGGCAACACCGCGGTCTACGACGCGGTGCAGATCGGCGTCGCCGTGCCGCGCCCCGAACTGGACGAGCGGATCACGCTGCGGGTCGACCGGATGTGGGAGGCCGGACTGCTGGACGAGGTGCGGGAGCTGGAGGAGCTCGGCCTGCGCGAGGGCCGGACCGCCTCCCGGGCGCTCGGCTACCAGCAGGTGCTCGACCACTTCGCCGGCGAGTGCACCGAGGACGAGGCCCGGGCCGAAACCGTCCGGGCCACCAAGCGGTTCGCCCGCCGCCAGGAGTCCTGGTTCCGCCGGGACGACCGGATCCACTGGCTCTCCCGCCCGGCCGGGGCCGACCCCGCCGAGCTGCTCGCCCGCTCGCTGGAGCTGATCGAACGTCAGGAAGCAGCCGCTCCGTAGGCGCGATCCGGCCAATCCGGCGGTGCACCTGCCCGCGCAGGTGGCCGTGCAGGACGCACCGGCGGTCACGGCCCGATCACGTGATGGCCACGGATCACCCGACGACCCCGGTCAGGCCCGGAACGCCCCCCTGGACATGCCATCATCGAGGTCATAAGGGTCGGCCCGGGCGGGCCGACCGTGCCCGGCCGCGAGTCCGCACTCGTGTCGAACTGTCAGGGGAGGCCGCGTGTCGACGGGTACCGGCCCCGAAACCGGCCAGAGCGCCATGCCGATGAGCGGCAGCGCCACGGCGCAGGCCGACGACCTCGACGCGTCGGCCCTGCCCGACCTGCCCGTGCTGCCCGGCCTCGACGCCCCCACCTCGTACGCGGTCGCGCTGCCCGCGCTGGACACCCGCGCCCCCGCCGGCGCGGTGCACGAGCGGGAGATCCGCCCGCGCCGCCGGCTGCGCTGGTGGCAGACGCTGCCGATCGCGCTGCTCGCCACCGCCGGTTCGCTGATGTTCGCCTTCCCGCTGGCCTTCGGCTCGGCCGGGGCCGGCTCGGCGATGATCGGCATGCTCGGCCTGCTGCTCACCGCGGCCTCGGTCGGCTGGGGCGCGATGGCCGCCCGGCACGCCGGGTACAAGTGGCCGGGCCTGCCGCGCCGCGGCTCCGGCCAGCGGGCCGGGTGGAAGGCGATCGTGATCTACACCCTGATCGTGCTGGCCGCCTGCGCACTGGCCCTCTGGCGGGTCGTCCACCTGCGCTGACCCCGTCCGCCAGGTGGTCCGCCCGGCCGCCCCGGACACCGGCTCAGTACCATCGGGAGGGTGAGCGACTTCTCCCGGCAGTCCGCCGGCATCCCCTTCCTCAAGGGTCACGGCACCCAGAACGACTTCGTCATCGTGCCCGACCCGGACGGCCGGCTGACCATCGGCCCCGAGGCCGTCGCCGCACTCTGCGACCGCCGGGCCGGCATCGGCGGCGACGGGGTGCTGCGCGTGGTGCGCGCGGCCGCCGACCCGGCCTCGGCGGGCCAGGCCGACCGGGCCGAGTGGTTCATGGACTACCGCAACTCCGACGGCTCGATCGGCGAGATGTGCGGCAACGGCATCCGGGTCTTCGCCCGCTACCTGGTCGAGTCCGGGCTGGCCGGGGCGGGCGAGCTGGCGGTCGCCACCCGGGCCGGGGTGCGGACCGTGCGGGTCGCCGAGGACGCGGGGGACGGCACGCCCGGCGAGGTCACCGTGGACATGGGCCGCGCGCAGCTGCCCGGCCCGGACGGGATCGAGGTGACCGTCGGCGAGCGGCGCTGGCCGGCCCGCAACGTCAACATGGGCAACCCGCACGCGGTCGCCTTCGTCGAGAGCCTCGACCACGCCGGCAACCTGCTGGACGCGCCGCTGACCAGCCCCGCGACCGCCTACCCCGAGGGCGTCAACGTCGAGTTCGTGGTGGACCGCGGGCCGCGGCACGTCGCGATGCGGGTGCACGAGCGCGGCTCCGGCGAGACCCGCTCCTGCGGCACCGGCGCCTGCGCCGTCGCCGTCGCCACCGCCCGCCGGGACGGCGTCGACCCGGCGGTCACCGGTGAGGCCGTCAGCTACACCGTGGACGTGCCGGGCGGCCGGCTGGTGATCACCGAGTACCCGGACGGGCGGGTGGAGAAGACCGGGCCGGCGGAGATCGTGGCCCGCGGCGAGCTCGACCCGCGCTGGCTGGCGGCGCTCCAGGGCTGAGGGCGACGGGGACTGACGGGCCCTCGGACCCCCGGACGACCGCCCGTGGCAGGCAGCCGCGGGCGGTTTGCCCATTTCGTACGGCGCCGAATCCCCCCGTTCGGGTGATCCGGGCGACGGACGGGAAGCAGGGCGTCGCGGAACGTGCTCTGCTCGGTAGCATGGACCACCGGGTCGATCGCCCCTCGGCAGGGGCAGCAACCGGTGACCGCCGCCGGAGGTGTTGATGACCATCGAAGCCGGGCAGCCCCTGGCGGGGCAGCCGACGTCCGCACGGCAGGCCGGGGCCAGGCGGCCCCTGGGAGGGCTCGGCCGCGTCGCGCTCGGCCGGGCCGGGCGGGCCGCGTTACTGGCCACGAGCCGCACGCCGGTGCCGGACGCGCTGGAACCGCTCGTCCGCGTCCACCGCGAGCACCACCCCCAGGCCGACCTCGCCCTGCTCGCCCGGGCGTACCGGCTCGCCGAGGCCAGCCACCGCGGCCAGAAGCGCAAGAGCGGCGAGCCGTACATCACGCACCCGCTGGCCGTCACCATGATCCTGGCCCAACTCGGCGCCGGGACGACCACCTTGGTCGCCTCGCTGCTGCACGACACCGTCGAGGACACCGACCTGACGCTGGCCCAGGTCGGCGAGGGGTTCGGGCCCGAAGTCGCCTACCTGGTCGACGGGGTGACGAAGCTGGAGAAGGTCGACTTCGGCGCGGCCGCCGAGGCCGAGACCTTCCGCAAGATGCTGGTCGCCACCGGCGACGACGTCCGGGTGATGGTGATCAAGCTCGCCGACCGGCTGCACAACATGCGGACCATCCGGCACATGAAGCCCGCCAGCCAGGTGCGGATCGCCAAGGTCACCCGGGACGTGCTGATCCCGCTGGCCGAGCGGCTCGGCATCCAGGTGCTCAAGGCGGAGCTGGAGGACATCGTCTTCGCCACCCTGCACCCGGAGGAGCACGCGCGGACCCGCGCGCTGCTGGCCGGCCACGAGGCCGAACCGGACACCCTGCTCGACCCGTTCGCCCGGACGCTGGCCCGCCAGCTCACCGAGGCCGGGGTGGCCGCCGAGGTCTCCGTCCGCCCCCGGCACTGCGTCTCGCTGCACCGGGTGCTGCTCAAGCGGGCCGCCGCGCCCGGGCGGGACGGCCGGCCGCAGTGCCCGCAGCCCGCCGACTTCGGACGGCTGCTGGTGGTGGTCGAGGAGAACGCCGACTGCTACGCCGTCCTCGGCGAGCTGCACACCTGCTGGACGCCGCTGCCGGGCGAGTTCAAGGACTTCGTGGCCGCCCCCAAGTTCAACCTGTACCAGTCGCTGCACACCGCGGTGGCGCTGTCCGGCGGCGAGGTGGTCGAGGTGCTGGTCCGCACCCGGCGGATGCACCAGGTCGCGGAGACCGGTGTGGTCGCCCTCGGGGACCCCCGGCAGCCGGGCGCGAACGGCGCCGACCAGGGCGGGGACGAGCTGGACCGCACCGACCCGGCCCGCCCGGGCTGGCTCAGCCGGCTGCTGGAGTGGCAGCAGGAGACCCCCGACCCGGACGCCTTCTGGTCCGCACTCACCGCCGACCTCGCCGGGGACCGCGAGATCACCGTCGTCACCGAGAGCGGCGAAACGCTTCAGCTGCGGGCCGGCGCCAGCTGCGTGGACGCCGCCTACCTGCTCGGCGAGGAGACCGGTCACCGGTGCATCGGGGCCCGGGTCAACGGCCGCCTCACCGCCCTGTCCACCGTCCTCCAGGACGGCGACCGGCTGGCCGTCCTCACCGAGCAGGGCGACCCGGCGGCCCGCCCCTCCGGCCCGGCCCCCGACTGGCTGGCCCACGCCCGCACCCCGGCCGCCCGGCTGGCCATCGAACGCTGGCTGGCCGACCACCCGGCGCGGCTGCCGGTGGTCCGCACCGGCCCCTCGGCCGGCCAGCCCGCCCCGCCGGCGCACCGGGCCGCCGAGCGCGGCGCCGCCCCGGTGGCGGTGGCCGGCCGGCCCGGGGCACCGGTCCGGCTGGCCCGCTGCTGCACCCCGGTGCCGCCGGACGAGGTCAGCGGCTTCGCGATCCGCGGCGGCGCCGTCGCCGTGCACCGCACCGGCTGTCCGGCGGGGGAGCGGATGCGGGCGGACGGGCGCGGCGTGCTGGAGATCCACTGGCAGCCGGACGGCGCACCGGCGTCCGGCTACCGGGCCACCCTGCGGGCCGAGGCGCTCAACCGGCCCCGGCTGCTCGCCGACCTCACCGCGGCGATCTCCGGGGAGGGCGTCGGGATCGTCTCCGCCGAGGTCGAGCCGCCGCAGGAACTGCGGGTGCGGCACACCTACACCGTCGAACTGCCCGAGCCGGCCGTGCTGGCCGCGGTGATGCGGGCGATGCTGCGGGTCTCCGGGGTGTACGACGTCAGCCGCCCGCACGCCCCGGAGGGCGGCGGCGCCCCGCGCACGCCCGCCGCGGACGCCGGGCCGGCGGCGGGAAATGGGGATGACCCGCCCGCACCGGCCGTGCGACCATCATGGGGAATTCACGGCCGTTCCGCGGCGTTCACCGGGCATCGGGAAATCCTGCCCGTGCGGGCCCGCGGTTCCGAGGGGTAGCTCACACCTCGCCCGAGCGGTAGACGGGGCGGCAGCTGGGCAGACTCCCGGTGTGACCGTCGGGTACGGTCACGCAGACAGGCCTCCCACTCCAGCAGCCAAAGGACAGAATGACCTCCACGTTCGACACCCGCGACCACGCCGACGCCCCGCGCCGCCTGGACGGTAAGCGGGCGGAAGCCCTCATGGACGAGGACCTCGCGGCCATCGACGAGGACCTCGGCCAGCACTACGACGGCGACCAGTACGACCGCAGCGAGCGAGCCGCCCTGCGTCGTGTCGCCGGCCTCTCCACCGAACTCGAAGACGTCACCGAGGTCGAGTACCGCCAGCTCCGCCTGGAGCGCGTGGTACTCGTCGGCGTCTGGACCGACGGCACCCTGGAGGAGGCGGAGAACTCGATGGCCGAGCTCGCCGCCCTCGCCGAGACCGCCGGCTCCCAGGTGCTGGACGGCGTCATCCAGCGCCGGGACAAGCCCGACGCGGCCACCTACATCGGCTCCGGCAAGGCGAAGGAGCTGCGGGACATCGTCGCGGCCACCGGCGCCGACACCGTCGTCTGCGACGGCGAGCTCACCCCGGGCCAGCTGATCCACCTGGAGGACGTGGTCAAGGTCAAGGTCGTCGACCGGACGGCCCTGATCCTGGACATCTTCGCCCAGCACGCCAAGTCCCGCGAGGGCAAGGCGCAGGTCTCGCTCGCCCAGATGCAGTACATGCTGCCGCGGCTGCGCGGCTGGGGTCAGTCGCTCTCCCGGCAGATGGGTGGTGGTGGCTCCGGCTCGTCCGGCGGCGGCATGGCCACCCGTGGTCCCGGTGAGACCAAGATCGAGACCGACCGGCGCCGGATCCGCGAGAAGATGGCGAAGCTCCGCAAGGAGATCGCCGAGATGAAGAAGGGCCGCGACACCAAGCGCCAGGAGCGCAAGCGCCACCAGGTGCCGTCCGTGGCCATCGCCGGTTACACCAACGCCGGCAAGTCCTCCCTGCTCAACCGGCTCACCGGGGCCGGCGTCCTGGTGGAGAACGCGCTGTTCGCCACCCTGGACCCGACCGTGCGCCGGGCCCAGACGCCGAGCGGCCGGCTCTACACGCTGGCCGACACCGTCGGCTTCGTCCGGCACCTGCCGCACCACCTGGTCGAGGCCTTCCGCTCGACCATGGAGGAGGTCGCCGACGCGGACCTCATCCTGCACGTGGTCGACGGCTCGCACCCCGAGCCGGAGACGCAGCTGGCCGCCGTCCGCGAGGTCATCGTCTCGGTCGACGCGCAGAACGTGCCGGAGATCGTGGTGATCAACAAGGCCGACGCGGCCGACCCGCACGTGCTGCAGCGCCTGCTGCGCCGCGAGCCGCACGCCATCGTGGTGTCGGCCCGCAGCGGCCAGGGCATCGAGGAACTGCTGAAGCTCATCGACGACGAGCTGCCGCGTCCGGCCGTCGAGGTGCAGGCGCTCGTCCCGTACACCCAGGGCGGCCTGGTCTCCCGGGTGCACGCCGAGGGGGAGCTGCTCTCCACCGAGCACACCGCCGAGGGCACCCTGCTGCACGCCAAGGTGCCGGCCGAGCTGGCCGCGGAGCTGGAGCACTTCGCGGTCGCGCTGACCGCGCGGGGCTGAGCCGCACACACGCCGACGGCCCCGGTCTCCGCACGGAGACCGGGGCCGTCGGCGTTGCCGGTGGTCGGGTTGCCGGCTGACGGTTCTCGTTTGGCCGGCTGACCGGGGCTGCGGGGGGTGCCGGGCTACTTCGCGTTCTTCGAGAAGTAGTCGAAGGCCTGCTTCGCCTGCTCCTGCAGCGAGGGGCCGGCCATGTACTCGGACGGGTTGCGGTTGCCGATCGAGTTGACGCTGATCAGGTTCGGCTTGCCGTCCTTGGTGATGAACCAGCCGCCGCCGCTGGAGCCGCCGGTCATGGTGCAGCCGATCACGTACATCGGCGGGCGGGCCGGGTCGAAGGAGAGCTTGGCCGGCCGGAGCGTGGAGTCGCAGTGGTTGAGCTCCATGCCGTCGAACGGCCGCTCGGCGGGGTAGCCGTAGGAGAAGGCCGAGGTGATCTGCTCGCGCGGGGCGTTGAACCAGACCGGGATCGAGCTGCCGACCGTCTCCTCCAGCGACTTGCCGGAGCCGTTCTCGTTGCGGACCCGGATGATCCCGTAGTCGTACTGGGAGTTGGGGCCGACGCCGCTCTCCTTCACCCAGGTCGGTGAGACCAGCGCGTTCACCGCCGTCCACCGCCCGTACGGCGAGACCTGCTGCTCGGTGTACTTCTTGCCCCGGCTGGCCTGGCCGTCCCGGTTGTAGCCGGGGACGAAGACGATGTTCTTCAGCCAGGTGCCGCCCTTGCCGTCGTGCAGGCAGTGCGCGGCGGTGTAGACGAGGTTGCTCCGGCCCGGGTTGGCCGGGTCGGAGACCACGGTGCCCGAGCACATCGAGTCGCCCTCGGGCGCGGTCATGAAGATCTTGCCGACCACGGCCGTCGCCGGGCTGTACGGGTGCTGCTGCGGCCTGGCGGGGATGGCGGCCGGCGGCTCGTCCCGCTCGACCGTGCTGCCGGCCGACTTGGCCGAGTACTCCGGGGTGGCCCGGCCCTTGGCGTCCTCCATCTTGGCGATCGACCAGAAGTCCTGGGCGACCTCGTTGACGAAGGCGTTGTCCTTGATGAACCGGGCCCAGTCGTCGAGCTTCCAGTTGGCCAGGTCCTGCAGGCTGGTCGGCAGCCCGGCGCCCGGCTTGCCGGTGGCGGCGGCGGTCACGGACGGCGAGCGCCCGCAGTCGCGCCGGGTCGACGCCGCTGCCGCCGTGCAGCCCCTCGGCGAGCCAGAGGATCCGGCCGGCCGCCTCGTCCACGACCCCGGCCAGCAGCGGGTCGCCGGCCGTGCCGTAGATGCGGTCGTGCCGCCACAGGTGGAGGGCGGTCGCCAGCACGTCACCCGCCGGGCCGAGTCCGGTGATCGCGCCCACCCGGGCGGCGAGGGCGGCCAGCACCTCGGCCGAGAGCGCATCGGCCCCGCACAGCACGGCGTCGAAGAGCACGCCGGACAGGTCGCCCGTCGCCGCGTCCGGCGACGCACCGGCGGGCGCCCCCGTGGACGTGGCACCGGGGGCGGAGGCGGTCGCCGTACCGGGTGCGGCGGACGCGGCGCGGACCCGCTCCGCGAGCGCGACGGCGGCGGCCTCGTCCAGCCGTGCCCCGTACGCGCCCGCCTCGACCAGCGCGGCCTCGTGCCCGGGCGCCGGCTGCGGCTCCCAGCGCTCGGTGAAGACCGGGTCCGCGCCGGCCGTCGGGCCGGACGTGCGGACGTGGCCCGGGACGCCGAGCACCCGCAGCCGGTGCAGGACCTGACTGCGCCGCAGGCCGTCCGGGCCGGTCAGGTCGGCGGTGACGGCGTGGCCGGGCACGATGCCGCACCGCTCCAGCTCCGTGGCGACGTCGTGCACCAGTGGCGGGGCGGGGGTGTCCGGGTGCAGCCGGCCGACCCGGTCGCCGGTGCTCGCGGCCACCATCTCGACCACCGCGGGGTCGGTGCCCGCGCTCAGCGTGCCGCGTCCGCTCCACGGCAGCGGCTGGTCCAGGGCCTCGCTGATCAGCGCGCTCGCCAGGCCGTCGAGGACGTCGGTGCGCGACTGCGCCGGGTGGCCGCGCAGCGCCGCGAGGCCTTCGGCGAGGCTCCGGGCGGCGATCAGGTCGGCGGTGGAGACGGCGAGGCGCCGGCCGCGCAGCCGCCCGATGACCTGCTCCAGCAGGCCGTCCGCGGCCGCGACGGGACCGCGCTCCCACAGCAGTTGGTAGTAGCCGGGCGAGGGCATGCCGGACTGGTAGCCGGCGAAGGCGTCCAGCCGGCGGAAGGAGTACGGCACCAGGAAGCTGCCGCCCAGCGTCCCGGCCGGCGGCTTCGGTACGGCGGGCCACGGCGTGGACGTGCGGCGCCCGGCCGGCCCGTAGCCGGCCTCCGGAGCGGCGGCCCCGGCGCCGTTGCGGGTCAGGGCCCGCAACGCCGGCGTGTGGAAGCCGCCGGTCACCACCAGCACCGGCCGTCCCCCGGCCCGCGCCAGCGCGGCGCGGATCCAGCGCGCCATGTACGCCTCGCGCGCCCGGTCGCCCGGCTCGGCCCGGGCGTCGCCGCGGACCAGCTCGAAGTAGGCGTCGAGCCGCTCAGCCAGCCCGGCGGGGTCGGCCACCTCGAAGAGCCCGTCCCACAGGGTGTCCACCGAGTCGGTGCCGAAGCGTTCGCAGAGCCGCGCGGTCGCCTCCGCGTACCGGGCCTCGGCGTCGGCGAAGCGGTTGGCAAGGGGCTCGGCCCGCTCGGTGAAGGCCGGATGCCAGGCGGGCAGGTCGATGAAGCGGACCTGCGCGCCGGAAGCGCGGCCGTGGGAGAGCGCGACCCATTCCGGCGAGTAGTCGCACAGCGGCGTCCAGGACGTCGCCGTGCGCTGCCCGTCGCGGTGGTGGCTGAAGACGGCGACCGGCAGCTCGTGGCCGAGCAGCAGCTCGTCCAGCCGCGCGTTCATCTCCGCCGGGCCCTCCACCAGCACGTACGCCGGGCGGAGCGCCTCGATCGTGCGGGCCACCAGCCGGGCGCAGGCCGGCGAGTGGTGGCGCACGCCGATGAACACGGCCTCGGCCGTGCGGGCTCCACCGCCCGTGGACGCCGCCGGTGCCGGGGCCATCAGCCGGCCAGCAGGTGGCGTGCCTCGTGCAGGGCCTGCCACTGGGCGCCGCCGCGGCGGGCCGCCTGCTGCTCCAGGAAGCGGCGCAGCCGGGCGAGGTCCTCCGGGCTGTCCTTGGCCGCCGTGCCGGCCAGGCAGGTGACCAGGTCGGCGGCGTTGCCGGCCTCCCGGCGCAGGAACCACCCGCGCACGCCGACCGCGTGCGCCACCGACACCGCCTCCGCCGTGCTCATCACGGCGGACAGCCGCTCGCCCGGGGCCTGCCGGCTGCGCAGCTCGCGGAACGTTCCCACCAGCACCTCCAGCACGTCGCGGTCCGGTGCCGCCTCGACCCCGGAGCGGCGCAGCAGCGCGGCCGCCTCGGCCTCGACCAGCGCGAGCTCCGTCGCGAAGTCCGGGATGGGGAAGACCGTCTCGAAGTTGAACCGGCGCTTGAGCGCCGCGCTCATCTCGTTGACGCCGCGGTCCCGGGTGTTGGCGGTGGCGATCACGTTGAAGCCGGCGCGGGCGAAGACCATCCCCTCCGGCCCGTCCAACTCCGGTACGGCGAGCACCCGTTCGGAGAGCAGGGAGAGCAGGGAGTCCTGCACCTCCAGCGGGCAGCGGGTGATCTCCTCGAAGCGGACGAGCCGCCCCTCGGCCATGCCGCGCAGCATCGGCGCCGGCACCAGGGAGCGCGGTGACGGCCCCTCGGAGACCAGCAGCGCGTAGTTCCAGGAGTACTTGATCTGGTCCTCGGTGGTGGCCGCGCCGCCCTGGACGGTGAGCGTCGAGGTGCCGCTGACGGCCGCCGCGATCAGCTCCGACAGCAGCGACTTGGCCGTGCCCGGCTCGCCGACCAGCATCAGGCCGCGGTTGGTCGCCAGGGTCACGAGCGCCCGCTCGACCAGCGCGGTGTTGCCGACGAACTTGCGGCTGATCCCGGCCCCGGCGTCGCCGACGATGAACCGGCGCGCCGCCCGCAGGCTGAGCTGCCAGCCCGGCGGGCGCGGGTCCTCGTCCGCGGCCCGCAGCGCGGCCAGCTCCTCGGCGTAGCGGACCTCGGCCGGCGGGCGCTGGAGGGCGGCGTCCCCGGCGGCGTCCCCGGTGCCGTGGCCGACGTCGTGTCCGTCGGGGGGCGTCAGGTCGAGGGCGCTCACCGGGCCGTCACCTCCTCCAGGTCGGCGAGCAGCTCGGAGAGGACGACCTGGTCCAGCTCGCCGAAGGTCATCGGGTACGTGTTCCGGTGCCAGTAGCCGCCCGGTGCCGAGTTCAGCCAGACCGTCTCGAAGGTCTGGTCGGGGAACACGTCGAGCGCGCCGACCGCGATGCCCTCCTTCAGTTCGACGACCAGGTAGCAGGCCTCGCCGAGCCGCTTGGAGATCCAGCACTCCACCCCGGCGTCCTGCGGCTCGCCACGCTCCCAGCCGCGTTTGGTCAGGCCGAGGACGCGGCCCACCGGCATCGTGCAGCCCTCGAAACGGTGCAGCCGGTTGGCGGCCGCCTCCTCGGCCGTCACCCGGTGCACGCCCCGGCCGAGCTGCGGGAAGGGCTGCAGGATCTCGTAGTCGGCGAACAGCTCCGACCACGCCGCCAGGTCGGCACCGAGGTGCAGCGGGTGCGCGAGGCGGACCGTCGCGTCCTCGGCGAGGACGAAGGCGTCGTCCTCGACGTCCGCGAAGCTGCGGTCCTCGGCGACCCGGAAGGCGGTCGTCGTGGTGCCGGCCGCGCTGTCCGTGCCGTCCGCGCCGGCCGGCTCGTCGGCGAGCCAGACCAGGCGGCGGACCAGGTGCCAGACCAGCGGGTGCCCGACGAAGAGCTCCCGGAACTCCGCGGCCGTCCAGCCGCGCCCGGCGACCATGGCGGCCTCCAGCCGGCGTATCTGGTCGGCGGAGACGGTGCGGACGTCCTTCTTCAGCGCGACGAAGCGCTTGCGCTCGGCCGGGGCGAGCTCCTGGTCGTCCTTGACGCCGGGGGCGGGCAGGTCCTTGCGGCGCTTGCCGTCGGCGTCCAGCACGAAGGGGCGCAGCTGCTCGTCGAAGCCCACGGTGAAGCGGCGCGTGCCGTAGTCGACGACCGTGGTGCCGTCCGCGTCGAGGCCGAGGTCGGGGACGAGCCGGTCCGAGAGCTGCTCGCCGGTGAGACCCAGGCCCTCCGCGACCTCGGAGATCTTCTCCTGGGCGCGGGTCTTGAGCGCCTTGAACTTCACCCGCTGGGCGATGCCGTGCAGGTGCAGCAGGGCGACGTCGCTGCCGATCCTGGCGAGCACGTCCAGGCCCTCGACCGCGCGGTGGTGCGCGCCCTCCCCGGGCCAGTCCCGCACGATCGGGGTGAGCCGGCGGACCGTCTCGTCGTCCCCGAGGGTGCCGAGCGCGTGCAGGATCCAGCTCTCCTTGGCGGGCATGCCGGCCTGCCGCCACTCCTCGAACAGGGCCCAGGCGAAGGCGGCCAGCGAGTCGGCGCGGCAGGCCTCGACGACGACGGCGAGACCGGGGTAGGGGTCGCCCGGCTTCGAGACGGCGAGCATGGTCAGCACGTGCCGGACGGCGGCCTCCGGGAGCGCCGTTCCCGCGGCCAGCCGGAGCTGCGGCAGCACGGACGGCTGCAGCCAGGCGGGAAGCACGGGCAGCTTGGCCGGCAGCGCGTTCTCCAGCGGGTCGGTGGCCAGCGCCTCGGCGACGATCCCCGCGGCCTCCTCGCCGTAGCGGGCGGCCGCGGCGGCCAGCACGGCGTCGGTGCCCGCGCCGGCCGCGACCAGGCGCAGCGCCTGCTCGGCCGCCCGCCGGGCGGCCCCGGCGGGCCCGACCGCGTCCGGGACCAGCAGCAGGCCGGCCGGGATCCCGTGCCGGGTGAACCAGGAACGGGCGGTCGGCTGCACGGACTTGAGCCGGACCAGGCCGTCCGCCAGCACCCGTGCGGCGCCGGCGTCGAGGACCGGCAGCAGCAGTGGCGCCAGGGTGGCCGGCTGGGTCCGCGCGGCGTGCACCGCCATCGGCACCGCCGCCAGGCCGTACTTGGCGACGACCGGGCGGAGCAGCTCCACCCCGTTCCACAGGTCGGTGGGCCGCCACTTCTCCAGATGAGGGGCGAGCAGTTCGGCGGGGCCCTGGGCGAGCAGTCGGGCCGCGTACCAGAGGCCGGAGGCGTCCGTGACGACCCGCCGGGCCTCCGACGCCCACGCCGTCGACACCGGGTACACCCACCCGTCGGTCCCCGGCACCGCCCAGCGCTCCCGCTCGCCGTCCCGCCACCGCAGCTGCGGCGCGTCGTCCGGCTCCGGCAGGGCGAGCACGCGCGGCTTGCGGGGGGTGCGCTTGCGCGTCCACGGCGGGGAGACCAGCAGCTCCGGCAGCTCCGCCGGGTCCGCCTCGGCGACGCGCTCCCGGGCGCCGTCCAGCGAGCGGACCAACTCGGCCGCACCAGCGCCGAGTTGCGGCAGGACCTCGGGCAGGAGGGCGCGCTGCAGGGCCATATGGGTGTTGAGCAGCTGGCGTGCGGCCGGCGCGTTCTTGCCGCCGTTGAGCGCCGCCGCGGCGAGCAGCCGCACGGCCCGGACCGGGTAGCGCTGCATGGCCTCCTGGACGGCGGGCCGGGTGTGCTTGTCGTCCAGGCGGGCGAGCAGCAGCCGGAAGGCGTCGTCGTCCGGGAACTGCGCCACCGCCGAGGCGAGGCTGCGCACCCGGTCGGAGCCGTAGGCCTGCTCGACCGCATGGGCGAGGAAGGGCACGCAGGCCGTGCCGACGCCGTCGGCGAGCGTGGCGATCAGCCCCACCGACCAGCCGTTCCAGACCAGGTTGGGCGTCGCGCCGAGGCGTTCGACCTGCTGCGGGGAGTCCAGCGCGCAGAGCAGCAGGGTGCGCAGCACCGGTCCGGCGGCACCGTAGCCGGGCTCGTCGGCGATGCAGTCGTCGGCCCAGCCCGGCGTACCCGGCGCGAGGTACGCGGCGGCGAGACGGCGGCGCGGGGTGGTGCGGCACCCGGCGAGCGCGGCCACCGCCTCCTGGTACACCGCCTCGTCGGCGGCGGCGAGCAGCGACCGCACGCGGTCCGCCGCCGGCCGGACGGCCTGCGGCGGGACGTGGTCCGTCGGTCCGAGGTGGCGGAGCACCAGGCCGGGACGCCGGGCCGCGGTGTGCCGCGGGTCGGACGCGATCCCGAACAGCTCCACCACGGCCCGGGCCGCGAAGACCGGCCCGTGTGCCGCGACCCACGCGTCGGCGAACGGCAGCTGCTCGTAGCCGGCGGACTGCCAGGTCGGCGGCACCAGGCTCGCCACGGCGGCGGCCCCGAGCGGATCCGCCTCCCCGGCCAGGTAGGCCTCGGCGGCGGACACCAGCGTGGCGTCGGAGCGTGGGGACTCCAGCGCCTGGTCGATCCACACCCGCTCGGAGGCGATCCGCGCCTCGGCCGCCTCCACCGCGAGCGGCCCGGGCCACGTCACGGCCCGCACGGTGCCCCCGCGGCGCGGCAGGACGTGGCGGTGCCAGGCGGCGGGCAGCACGAAGGTGTCCTCGTCCGGCAGCCCGCCGGCCGGAACGGGTTCCGCGGCCGGGGCGTCCGGCTGCGGCGCGGGCGCGGGCGCGGGCGTGGCGGCGGCCCCCGGCGTGACGGTGCTCGTGGGCGCGGCCCCGGCCTCGGCCCCGGCCCCGGCCTCGGCCCCGGCCCCGGCCTCGGCCCCGGCCTCGGTGTAGCCCTTGCGTTCCTTCTCCGCCACGACCTTGTCGAAGTGCGCCTGCGCCACCGCGGCGGAGCCCAGCTCCTTCACCTGGTCGCGGCCGGCGGTGCCGATCCGGCCGTAGCGCACGTGCACCGACGCGCCCTCGACCGCGGCCTCCCAGAACTTCGCAGACCCGTCACCGACGAGCTCCCAGCGCCGCACAGCTTCTCCTCCATGCCGTGGCCAGCCACCGGGTGCAGGGGCCGCCCGGTGATCAGTGAGCGAAACCCTAGCGACCCCCACCGACAACGGACGCGGCGGCATCCAGCCTGGTCACAGCCGTCCCGGCGGTGGTCGGACGGGCCGCCGGGGCCGTCCGGCCCGCACCGGCGTACCGGCGGGCGTTGTCGGAAGATCCGGGCCGGCGGGTGCCCGACGGCCCGGGGGCGATGGCATTCCCCAATTGGCCCGCGGACCGGGCGAATCTAGCCTTCCTCGCAGCCGGTGCCGCGGGCCGGCGGCGGTTCGAGGGGAGCGCGCATGGCGGGGGACGGGACGGTACGCGCCGGGGTGGTGCCGGTGCTGGCGGCGGCGGTGCTGTGGGGGACGGTCGGGCCGGCCCAGCTGCTGGCGGACGCCGGCGTCGACCCGGTGGCGCTCGGCGCGTGCCGGATGCTGCTGGGCGGGGCCGTGCTGTGCGCGGTCGCCCTGCGGCCGCGCGGGCTTCGCACGCTGGGGGGCGCCGGTGTCCGGTCGTGGCTGCTGCCGAGCGTCGCGGTGACCGCGCTGTTCCAGGTCGCCTTCCTCCAGGCCGTGGAGCGGACCGGCGCGGCCGTCGCCACGGCGGTGGCCTTCGGCACCGTCCCGGCGGTCTCCGGGCTCTGCGCCCGCGCCCTGACCGGTGAACGGCTGGACGCGCGGTGGCTGGGCGGCAGCGGCTGCGCGGTGGTGGGGATCGCGCTGCTCCTGCTGCCCGGCCGGGGCGGCACCGGGGACCCGGCGGGCGTGCTGCTCGCCACGGTGGCGGGGGCGGCCTTCGGCGTCTACATCGTCGCGGCCAAGCGGATCGCGGCCGCGGGCGGCGACCCGGCCAC
>NZ_JBEYVJ010000153.1:0-16846 GCF_040643935.1 Kitasatospora sp. NPDC047058
GGCCGTCACCGGGGCGCTCGGCGTGCACGACGCCTTCACCTACACCGGCGGCCTGCCGCCGGTCGCCGAGCCGGCGGGCGGCCTCCAGGGCGGGGCGGTGGTGCTGGACGGCCGTCTCCGGCTCGCCGAGCGCGCTCGCGAAGCACCCGGCGAGATCGGTCAGCCGGGCCCGCAGCGGCTCGGGCAGCGACGGGTCGGCGCCCAGCCGGTCGCACCAGTCGCGGCCCTCGCGCAGCCGCCCGGACAGCAGCCAGGGGCGCCGGCACGCCAGCAGCAGGCCGGCGGCGTGCTCGGCGTCTCCGCGCTCGTGCAGCCGTCGCAGCACGGCCGACAGGTTGGCGCCCTCGCCGGCCAGGGTGCGCAGCCAGTGGTCCTGCTCGCTGCCGGTGAGCCGGGGGCCGACGGCGGTGAGCAGCCGGCGGTACGCCTCGGCGTGGCGGTCCCTGGCCTCGTCCGCCCGGCCCGCGTCCGCCAGTCCGGCCAGACAGGCGGAGCGGACCGGCTCGGGCACCGCGAACCGCGGCTCGCCCTCCGTCTTGCCGGTCACCGTGAGCAGGTGGCGGTCCAGCAGGACCTCCAGTGCCGTCCCGGCGTCGGTGCCCTCCGGGGCCGCCCGTTCGGCCATCGGCAGACCGAACCCGCCTTCGAAGACGGCGAGTTGCTCCAGCAGGGCCTGGTGCTCGGGGGGCAGCCCGTGCCGGCTCCAGGCGGCCAGTGCGGCCAGCGAGTGGTGCCGCTCGGGCGTGTCGAGCGGGCCGCCGCCGAGCAGCGCCCCGCGCCGGCGCAGCCGGGTGTGCAGGGCCTCCGCCGAGTAGAGCCGCAGCTGCCGGGCCGCCAGCTCCAGGGCGAGCGGCAGCCCTCCCAGCAGCGCGCAGATCCCGGCGACGGCGGCGGCGTTCTCGGGGGTCAGGGCGAAGCCCGGGTCGATGTCGTGCGCCCGCCGGACGAACAGCGCGACGGAGGGGAACCGGAGCAGTCCGTCCGACTCGTCCTCGTCCGCCCCGCCGGTCTCCGGCACGGGCAGCGGGCGGACCGGCAGCAGTCGCTCGCCCGACACCCCCAGCGGCGACCTGCCGGTCGCCAGCACCACAAGGTCCGGCTGCGCGGCGAGGACGTCGGCGACGGTGGTGGCGAGCGCGCGCCCGTGACCGTCGCAGGTGTCGAGGCACAGCAGCAGCCGGCCCTCCCCGTCGTCGGCCAGCCGCAGCGCGGCGGCCTCCCGCCGGACGGTCTCCGGCAGGCTCTCCCCGGACGCACCGGCCAGGTCGACGGACCGGGCGGCGGTGAAGCCGGCGGTGGCGGGAGCGGCGGCCGCGGCGAGCCGGCTCTTGCCGACGCCCGCGGGCCCGGTGAGGGTGAGCAGCCGCAGCGACGGGTCCGCCAGCCGGGCGTCGAGGGCGAGCAGTTCGCGCTCGCGTCCGATCAGCTGGGCGGCTCCTGCGGAGAGCGGCGAGGGCTGCACCGCCCGGACCGACCGCCACCCCTCTCGTGTCGCCGGCATTCCCCGCCCCCCGTCCCGTCGTTCCCCGTCCAGCGCCCCCGGCCCGCCCGCAGCCCGCCGCCCGCCCGACGCCCGCCGCCGGCCCGCCGCCCTGCTCCACCGGCATGCCGGTCGGCCGGCATCCTGTGACCGCCAAGGTCCCGGTCCGCCAAGAGTCCTGGTCCTACCACCCTCGCCGCTCCTGCTTAAGGACGGCTAAAAGGCCGGCGCCGGCTGCGGCCGGGGCTCGTGCAGCCGCCAGACGCCGGGGCGGACCTCCAGCCGGTGGCCGGGGCCGGACCGGGCGGTGCGCAGGACGCGGCGCGCGAAGGACTCCAGCCGGCGGTCGTGGAGGGTGCGGGCGAGGTCCAGGCAGACGGTGAAGCGGGCCCGCGCCCCGGCCCGGTCGCCCGCCGCGAGCGCGTGGAACCCGAGGGCGCGCAGCACGTCGAACCGGGCGCGCGGGTCGGCCGGCTCCGGGTCGGCGGCGAGCGCGGCGGCGAGCAGGCGCTCGGCGGCGACGCCGTCCCCGGCGTCCGTCCGCAGTTCGGCCAGGCCGACCAGGGCCCGGCTCAGCTCCGCCCGGTGACCGGTCTCCTCGGCGATCCGCCGGGCCAGCCCGTAGTGCTCCCCGGCCTCCTCCAACCGCCGCTGCTGCCACGCGAGGTCGCCGAGCGAGCGGAGCGTCCGCACCTCGGCCCCGCGGTCGCCGCCCCGCCGGGCCGCGTCCAGCGCCAGCGCGTGCGTCTCGGCCCAGGCGTCCCAGGCGGCGTGCGTCTCCAGGTGCCCGTCCAGCGCCGCCACCAGCCGTACGGCGGCTTCCAGCCGGCCGGCCTCGTGGGCCTGCCGGACGGCGCGGACGAGCGCGTCCCGCTCGCGGGTGAACCAGCCGGCGGGCTCGGGCGGCTCGTCCCCGCAGGGCCGGGCGTGCGTCAGCACGGCGACGACCTGCTCGGCCGCCCGGGCGTACTCCGCGCACAGCCGCTCGATCGCGTCCCCGATGTCCTGCGGGCCCTCCTCCTCGGTGAGCCGCTCGACGGCCAGCACCCGCAGCAGCTCCGGGACCCGGTAGCCGGCCCCGTCCGCGGTGACCAGCAGCCGGTCGTCGACCAGCCCGTCCAGCAGCCGGGCGGTCCCGGCGGGGGAGAGGCCGAACACCGCACCGGCCGCCGCACGTCCGAACGGACCGGCCGGCAGCAGCCCGAGCAGCCGGAAGGCCTGCCGCAGTTCGGGCCGGGCGTCCTGGTACGCCCGCAACAGCGGTGCCCGGGCGTCGAGTTCGCCGATCTGCAGCTCGCCGAGCCGGAACCGCTCGTCCCGCAGCCGGTCCACCAGCGACGCGACGCTCCAGTGCGGACGCGCCGTCAACTGGGCCGCCACCACCCGGACGGCCAGCGGCAGCCGGCCGCACAGCTCAAGCAGCTCGCGGACGGCGGCGGGCTCGGCCGCCTCCCGTTCCGGGCCCGCCGCCGCGGCGAACAGCAGCCGGGCCTCCTCCGGGTCGAGGGCGTCCAGCAGCACCGGCCGGACGCCGCCGAGCCCGGCGGGCAGCCGGCGGGCGGTGACGATCGCGCTGCTCCCGGCGGTGGTCGGCAGCAGCGGCCGCAGCTGCGCCTCGGAGTCGGCGTTGTCGAGCACCAGGAGCAGTTGGCGGTCCGTCAGCTGCTCCTGCCAGGCGTCGCGGAGCTCGCCCGCCCCGGCGCCGTGCGCCAGCCGCACCCCGCGCCGGCGGAGCAGCGTGGAGATCGCCTTCGTGGCGGGCAGCGGGCGCCCCGGCTCGGGCTGGAGGTCCAGGAAGAGCCGGCCGTCCGGGAAGGCCGGACCGCTGCGGTGGGCGGCCTCCAGGGCCAGCGCGGTCTTGCCGACGCCCGGCTGCCCGGCCACCGCGACGAACGACCCGGCCGGGGCGTTCCGCAGCAGCTCCTCGACCCGGGCGAGGGCGGTGTCGCGGCCGGTGAACACGGGGTCGGCGGGGGGCAGTACGCCCCCGGCGACCCCGCCCGGCGGCCTCGCCGCCTCGGCGCCCGTCCGGGCGGCCGCGAGGTCCTCGTCCCCGGCGGCCGTGAGCAGCAGCCCGGGATCGCCGGCCAGGATCCGGCGGTGCAGCCGTTGCAGCGGCGGACCGGGCTCGACCGCCAGCTCGGCCACCAGCAGCTTCCGCAGCCCGGCGAAGGACTGCAGCGCCTCCGCCTGCCGCCCGGCCCGGTACAGGGCCAGCATCAGATGCCCGTGCAGCTCCTCGCGCAGCGGGTGCTCGGTGGCCAGCGACCGCAGCTCGGCGATCAGTTCGTGGTGCCGGCCGAGTTCGAGGTCGGCCCGGATCCGCTGGTCCAGGGCGGCGGCGCCGGCCTCGGCGAGCTGGGCGGCGGCCCCTTCGAGCAGCGGCCCGTGCGGGGTGTCGGAGAGCAGCGGGCCGCGCCAGAGCGCGATGGCCCGGCGCTGGAGGTCGGCGGCGCTGTGGTAGCGGCCGTCGGCCAGCGCCTCCCGGCCGAGCCGGTGCAGTTCCTCGAAGACGGACAGGTCCAGCAGGTCCGGCGCGAGGGACAGCCGGTAGCCCGGCGGCTGGGTGCGCAGCAGCTCCCGGCCGCGGGCGGGGTCGACGGTGTCCAGCAGCTTGCGCAGCTGCGAGACGTAGACGTGCAGGGTGGAGGTGGCCGTGCGCGGCGGTTCGTCCTGCCACAGTTCGGTGACCAGGCTGTCCACCGACACCACCTGGTTGGCGCGGACCAGCAGGGTGCCGAGGACCGCCCGCAGCTTGGCCGCCTGCGGGGTGTGCGAGACCCCCGGGCCCGCACTGCCCTCGATTTCCATCGGTCCCAGGATCCGGAACCTCACCGGGCCCACCTCCCCCCGTGCTCTCTGCCGCCGCGTACCCGGCGGTGACGCTGACCCGCCGGCCGGCGCCGGGTCAGAAGTCCTGCACCACCGTGGTGCGTGCCTCGGCCACCGTCCTCCGGTTCTGGGTCAGCGTGAGCGTGACCGGGACGGTCGGCCGCCCGGCCGCGTCCCGCCCGACCGGCCCGGGGACGGTCGCGCAGCGCACCGGGAGGTCCGCCTCGGCGTAGCCGCGGAAGTGCACCTCGCAGGCGGCCAGCATGGCCCGCTCGGGGACCAGCCCGACGGCGCGCCCTGCGGTCAGCACCGAGGCCTGCCGCAGCGACTCCATCAGCAGCGTGCCGGTCAGGTGGCCGTCCGCGGTGGCCCCCAGCGCCGGGTCGTCGCGGTGCAGGAGGATCCAGGTGCTGAGCCGGCCCTGCGAGGACTGGGTCGGCTCGCTCACCACCACGTTCGCCGCCGCGTCGCGGCCGACCGCGCCGGGCTCCACCGGCCGGACCGGGCCGTCCGGCTCGTCCGCCAGCTCGGGCGCGGCGCGCACCGCCCACCGGCTGTGAGCGAGCTGCTTGCGGTGCAGCCCGGGCATCACGAAGACCAGGCTCGCGGTGCCCGTCGCGCACGGCACGTCGTTGAGCGACACGGCCAGGTGGAAGTCCATGCCGCGCGGCACCCCGTTGACCGTGTTGGCGGGCGTGGCCCGCAGCTCGGTGGTCATCCGGGCCGGGCCGCGCCCGGCGCGCCAGGCGGCCACCTCGGTGACGCCGAGGCCGACCCGGTAGAACAGGCCGGGCCGGTCCGCGGGCACGCCGAAGTACTGCTGCCCGACGAACTCGCCGATCTCCCGGACCGCCTCGGTGACCAGCTGCGGGTCGTGGAAGTGGCCCGGCCCGTCGTTGAACAGCGGGTGGGTGCTCGGCGCGTCGCCGGTGAGCAGGAACCGCTCCTCGCCGCTGCTCGGGGCCTCCAGCAGGTAGTGGTCCCAGGACGGCGGGCAGTGGATCAGGTGCCGGGTGGCGTGGCCGGGCAGCCCGTGGTCCAGCCCCGGACCGACGATCGCGGTGCTCTCGATGGTCATGGCGGTTCCCCCGGATCGGCTGGTGGCCGCGGTGTCGACAGGCCTCGCTCCAGCATTGCCGCACCGGGTGCGGTGCGGACATCCGGTGACGGTGGCAGCAAGTTGCGCGGCCGGTTCTCCCGGATGGCGCCGCCCGCACCCGGCCGGCCGGCCCGCCGGCCGCCGGACCGGCCGCGCTTCACCGGGGCTTTAGCGGCGCTCTGGGGGCGGCCCCGACAGTGGGGCGCGGCGGTGACCCCGATGCCCCGGAGGGAAGCCCGTCACGGCCTCGTTCCGGGTCCTCCCCCGGCCCGGAACGAGGCGCAGCCCGCTCCCCGGCAGGGCCCGGGGGCGGGCGACTCCGGCCCCGCACCTCGCCGGGCCTCGCGCACTCCGGCCCCGCGCGCTCCGCTCCCGTCACAGCAGGTGACGGTCCGGCTACACTGGCGCCGCTCCGGGACGGGCGGAATTCCCGGAATCCGGTATTCGCCCCACCTCATCGGGGTGGTGATCGTCCAGAGGAGCCCGCTGGTGCACTCCTGGCTCTCCGAACGCCGTCGGTCGGGCGTGAGCACGCTCATCGCGGGCGCTGTGGCGGTGCTCCTCGTCCTCCTCCTGACGTCCGGCCGCGGCCCGTCGCTCTCGGCGGCGGACGCGGGCGTGCTGGTGCTGTTCGTCTACCTCTCCTCGTACCTCACCGTCACGGTGATCGCCTTCTCGCGCGCCTCCCCGGAGCGGATCCGCAGCTGGGCCGAACGCGACGACCGCGGCACGGTGCTGCAGCGCTACGTCCTGGGCACCGCGCCCGGCCCCGGCGTGTCGAACTTCGTCGCGCTCATCGCGCTCGTGGTGGCCGTGGTCTGGCGCCCCGGCTACGTCGGTTCGGCCCTCCCCGCCGGCGTCCGGGTGGCGATCGCCCTCGTCCTGGTCGCCGACGCCTGGGTCTGCGTGATGGTGTCCTTCGCGGTCGCCTTCCACGCCGACAACCTCGTGGAGGACGAGCAGGCGCTGGAGTTCCCCGGGGAGGGGACCGCCCTCTGGGCCGACTACGTGTACTTCGCCATGGCGGTCATGACGACCTTCGGCACCACCGACGTCAACGTGACGTCGCGGGAGATGCGCCGGACGGTGGCGGCCAATTCGGCGGTCGCCTTCGTCTTCAACACCGTGACGGTGGCCAGCCTGGTGGGTGCGCTCGGCAGCATCTGAACCGCGTCCCTTTCCCCGCGCGCCGGTGACGCCTCCTCGGGCACCGGCTCCTCGGGCCCCGGCTCCTCGGAAACCGGTTCCTCGGGCACCGGATCATCAGGCAACGGCGGCGGCCCATCAGGCGCCGGTGACGGCCCGGAGCGGCCCGAGGGCGGCGGCGCGGCGGGCGGGGAGGGCGGCCGCGGCGGTGGCGGCGCCGAGGGAGAGCACGACGACGAGGGCGAGGGTGCCCCAGGGCAGGGCGAAGGTGTACTGGGGGATGGCCCCGTTGGCGAGGCCGCTGATCCGCCAGGCTCCGAACACACCGGCGGCGAGGCCCAGCAGGGTGCCGTAGGCGGCGACGGTGAGGGACTCCAGGCGGATCATGCGGCCGACGGCGGCGCGGTCCATGCCGACGGCCCGCAGGACGCCGATCTCCCGGGTCCGTTCGGCGACCGACACGGCGAGCGTGTTGATCATGCCGAGGGCGGAGATGACCACGCCGACGGCGAGCAGCCCGAAGACCAGGGTGACCAGGTCGCCGGCGACGCCGGCCTGTTCGCGGACGAGCCCGCTGCGGGTCCGGACCGTCAGCAGGGGGCTGTCGTCCACGGCGGCGCGCAACTGCTTCTCCAGGCCGGACGAGACGGCGCCGCGGTCGGCGGCAACCAGGATGCGCTGGACGGAGCCGGGCAGGAAGCCGTGCTGCTGGACGTCGCCGCGGTCGGCGAGGACGTCCTGGGCGGTGGGGTTGTCCTGGTAGATCCCGACCACGGTGTAGGACCGGCCGCGGTCGCCCTGGCCGGGGCCGATGCTCGCGGTGATCCGTTCGCCGGTGCCGATCCGGTTCTCGCGGGCGAAGCCGGCGGAGACGGCGATCCGGCCCGGTCCGAGGTCGGCGGCGGAACCGCTGGTGAAGCGGAGGTTCATGACGGTCCCCACGGTCTTCGGGTCGACGCCGGAGACCTGGCGGACGAGGGCGCCGGTGGAGAGGGTGGAGTCGGCGACGGCGGAGGCGGTCGCGACGCCGGGGAGGGCGGCGACCCGCTGCACGGCGGCCGGGTCGATCGCGGTGGTGGTGTTGCGGGTCCCGATGACGTAGTCGGCGCTCAGCCCGGCGGCCGCCTGCGCGTCCAGGGCCCGGCCGGCGGAGTGCTCGATGACGGCGAGTCCGGAGACCAGCGCGGTGCTGATCATCAGGGCGACGGCGGTGGCGGCGGTGCGCCGGGGATCCCGCAGGGCGTTGTCCGTCGCGAGGCCGCCCACGATGCCGCGCAGGCCAGTGGGCCGGTTGTCGCGCCGGGTGGCGGGCCGCGCGGTGAGCCGCGCCCCGAGCCACGCCCCGAGCCGGCCGAGGGGTCGGATCACCGGTCCCGCCAGCAGCGGGGCCAGCACGATCAGCCCGGCCACGAGCACGCCGCAGCCGGACATCGCGGTCCGCAGGTTCGCGTCCGAGGCGTCCTTCGCGTTGCTCAGGGAGATCAGCAGGCCGGCCCCGAGGAGGACCAGCGCCGCGCCGGCCGCGCCCCGGATCCGCGACGGCGCGGCGGGCGGGGGCTGCTCGGCCGTGCGCATCGCCTCGACGGGCGCGATCCGGGCGGCCCGCCGGGAGGGCAGCCAGGCGGCGAGGACCGTGACGCCGACGCCGACGACGAGGGCGGCGAGGACGGGCGCGGCGCCGATCACCAGCGGCCCCCGGGGCAGCCGGTCGTCCGCGCCGCCGAGCGCGCCGAGCACCTCCGGCAGGGCGGCGGCGACCCCGAGGCCGAGGGCGAAGCCGAGGACGGAGGCGACGAGGCCGACGAGCGCCGCCTCGGCGAGCACCGAGCCGACCACCTGGCGGCGGGTGGCGCCGATCGCCCGGAGTAGCGCGATCTCCCGCGAGCGGCGCGTGACCAGCATGGTGAAGGTGTTGATGATCAGGAACGAGCCGATCAAGAGCGACACCGCCGCGAAGATCACCGGCAGCCGGGCGTAGCTGTTCGTCCTGGCGTGGATGAAGACCGCCTGCTGGCCGGCCTTCGCGGCCGCGGTGGTCGCCTCGGCACGGTCGGCGGGGAGCACCGCGTCGACGCGCCGGGCGAGTTCGAACGGGTCGGTGCCGGGCGCGGCGGACAAGTCGATCCCGGTGTAGTGGCCGGGGGTGGCGAACAGCCTCTGTGCGGTCGCCCTGTCGAACACCGCCAGGGTGCCGCCGGAGGTGACCCGGGTGTCGTCGGTGGAGACGAGGCCGACCAGCCGCATCCGCAGGACGGGTCCGTCGACGGCCAGGGTGACGGTGTCGCCCAGCGCGTAGCCGCCGGCCGCCGCGGTGCCGCGGTCCAGGGCCACCTCGTCGCCGGCGCGCGGGGCGCGGCCGGACGTCAACGGGTGGCGGACGTCCGTGCCGTCGGCGCCGGGGAGGTAGGCCGCGGCCAGCCGGCCCATCGGGTTGTCGGCGTGCATCGGGGAGCCGTCCTTGGCGGCCAGGGTGACCGAGCCGTCGACCGCCGGACGGGCGGCGGCGACCCCGGGCACGGCGGCCAGCCGGGCCACGAGCGCGTCGTCGAGGACGGTGGCGCCCGCATCGGCGGCGGATCCCGGGGCGGACTTCGGGTCCACGGTGACCGCGATGCCGGCGTAGTTCCTGGCCATCGAGGCGCGGTAGGCGGCGGTGGTGGAGTCGGCGAAGACGAGGGAGCCGGAGATGAACGCGACCCCGAGGCAGACCGCGAGGACGGTCATGGCCAGACGGGCTTTGTGCGCGAGGACGTTGCGTAGGGCGGTTCGCAGCATGGTGGGCTTTCTGAGGGGTCTTCGGAGGGGCGTCGGCGGTGGCCCGGCGGGCGCGGTCAGGTCGTGCGGCCCTGCGCTTCGAACGCGAGCATCCGGTCCAGCACGGCGCCGGAGGTCGGCTCGTGCAACTCGTCCACCAGGCGGCCGTCGGCGAGGAACACCACCCGGTCGGCGTGGGCGGCGGCCACCGGGTCGTGGGTCACCATCACCACCGTCTGGCCCAGCTCCCGCACCGAGTCGCCCAGGAACCCGAGGACCTCGGCGCCGGTGCGCGAGTCGAGGTTGCCGGTCGGCTCGTCGGCGAACACGATGTCCGGGCGGGAGACCAGGGCGCGGGCCACGGCGACGCGCTGCTGCTGCCCGCCGGAGAGCTGGGCCGGGCGGTGCGCGAGCCGGTCCGTGAGACCGACGGTGGCGACGACGGTGTCCAGCCACGCGGCGTCGGGCCGGCGGCCGGCCAGCCGCAGCGGCAGGGTGATGTTCTCCAGCGCGGTGAGGGTCGGCAGCAGGTTGAAGCCCTGGAAGACGAACCCGAGCTTCTCCCGCCGCAGCCGGGTGAGCTGCCGGTCGTTCAGACCGGACAGCTCGACACCGCCGATCCGGGCCGAGCCCGAGGTCACCCGGTCCAGCCCGGCCATGCAGTGCATCAGCGTGGACTTGCCGGAGCCGGAGGGGCCCATGACGGCGGTGAACCGGCCCCGGGCGAACTCCACGGACACCCCGTCCAGTGCGGTGACCCGGTGCTCGCCCGTTCCGTAGGTCTTGGTCAGGCCCGAGGCGCGGGCGGCCGGCTCGGTGAGGGTGGTGCCGTAGCGGTCGGAGGAGGCGAAGATGTGCGACATGGCATCCATCCTCACCGCTCTGAGCTGCACAAAGATCGTGCTGGAGAACGGAGTTGGACTCTGCCGAAAGGGTGGCGGCACCGGGCCGCGCTCTGCCGGAAGGCAGAGGCCGGCCGACAGGACTCTGCCCAGGGAGAGAGGCCAGGGAGAGAGGCCAGGGGGAGAGACCAGGGGGGAGAGATCAGGGCGGAGAGGTCACGGCGGAGCGGCCCGGGGAGCGATCAGGGCGGAGAGGTCACGGCGGAGCGGCCCGGGGAGCGATCAGGGCGGAGAGGTCAGGGGGTCAGGCCGGTCCGATGGGCCAGCACCGCCGCCTGGACGCGGCTCGCCGAACCGGTCTTCTCCAGGATCGCGCCCACGTGGGTCTTCACCGTGCCCGTCCCGATGCCGAGCCGCACCGCGATGTCCTGGTTGGACAGCCCCTCGCCGAGCATCGCCAGGACCTCCCGCTCCCGGCCGGTGAGCCGGGCGATCCGCTCGTCCGCGAGCGCGCCGCCGGCGGGCCGGGGATCTGCGGCACGCAGCATCCGGGTGATCACGGCCCCGGTCACGCCCGGGGAGAGCACGGCGTCCCCGGCGGCGGCCGCCCGGACCGCGCTGATCAGCTCCTGCGGTCCCTCGTCCTTCAGCAGGAACCCGGCGGCGCCCTCCCGCAGCGCCCGGACGACGTTGTCGTCGTCGCCGAACGTCGTCAGCATCACCACCCGCGGCGCCGGATCGAGGGCGAGCAGCGGCGCGATCGCGGCCAGCCCGTCACACACCGGCATCCGGATGTCCAGAAGCACCACGTCGGGGCGGTGGGCGGTGGCCAGTTCGACGGCCTGCCGCCCGTCCGGGGCCTCGGCGACGACCTCGATGCCCTCCGCGTACCGGAGGATCAGGCGCACGCCGTGCCGGATCATCGTCTCGTCGTCGGCGAGCAGGACACGGATCGGCCGGGTGGGCTCGGTCACGGGTTCTCCCAGGGTGCGGCGTCCCGGACCGACGGGACGGTGAAACGGTCGATGGCGATCAGGCGCTGTGCGCCGTCGAAGCAGTAGCGGGCGATGGTCAGGCCGCCGGGGCTGCGCTCGGTCGCGCCGTTGAAGGGGTAGATGCAGCCGGCCGTACCGGCGGGGCGCGGTGGCTCGTGGCCGGTGGCCGCGGCCCGGACGGCCCCGTTGTCCAGGACACCGTCGGCCGCGACGTCGGCGTAGGTCATGCCGACCCGGGGAAGCGGGCGCGGCCCGGCTCCCGGCTGGGGCGCGGCGGCGTGGACGAAGGCGGTGCCGAGGGCCGTCAGCACGCTCAGCGCCACCAGCCCGAGGGCGAGCGTCAGCAGGTCGGCGGTCCGGCGCTCGGGCGCGAGGCCCCCCTCGGCACCGGCCGTCTCCGCGTCCTCCGCGTCCTCCGGCTCCTCTACGTCCTCCCGCTCCTCCGCCTCGGCGCCGGGGCGTCCGGGGACCGGGGCGTCGCCGGGCTCGGCCGGCACGGTGGCGTCCACCCGGAAACCGCCGGACGGCAGCGGACCGGCGTCGAACGTCCCGCCCAGCAGTTCCACCCGCTCCCGCAGGCCGGTCAGCCCGCGGCCGGTGCCCAGCGGCGGTCCGGCGGAGTCCGGACGGACCACCGGCGGGGCGCCGTTGCGGACGGTGACCCGTACCGTCTCCTCGTCGTGCACCACCGTCACGGCGACGTGCGCCGCGCTCGCGTACCGGTGCACATTGGTCAGGGCCTCCCGGACCACCCGGTGCACCGCGCGGCGCACCGCCGCCGGGCGGGCGTCGAGGTCCGGCCCCGTCCAGTCCAGCCGGACGGCGATCCCCCCGTCCCGGGACCGGTCCACCAACGCCTCGACGTCGGCCCGGGTCCCGGTCGCGTCGGTGAGCGCCTCCGGACCGGTGTCCCGGCCCAGCGGCCCGAGCACCCCGAGGGCCTGCCGCAGCTCGCGCATGGCGTCCCGGGTGGTGCGCCGCACCAGGACGGCCTCCTCGCGCAGCTCCGGATCGGCCTGCTCCAGGGCCAGCTCCAGCCCGCCGGCGTGCAGCGAGATGAGACTCAGCCGGTGACCCACCAGGTCGTGCATCTCGGCGGCGATCCGGGACCGTTCGTGGATGCGGGCCTCGCTGTCGGCGAACCGGCGGGCCCGCTCCGCCGCGTCCCCGCGCTCGCGCAGCGCCCGCACCAGGCGCCGCTGCTGCCCGTACGAGGTGCCGACCAGCCCGGGGACGATCACGGCGGTCGGCGTCAGGACCAGGCCGAGCGCCAGCCCGTACGCCATCGGCCCCGGACCGAGCCAGGGCGCGGACACCGTCGCACACACCACCAGCAGCGAGGCCGCCGCGATGAGCAGCCGGCCCCGCCGCCTGGCCCGGGCCGTCCGCCGCGCCACCGTGAACGCGGCCGCCGCCGTGACCGGCGCGACGCAGGACGCCAGACCCGTCAGCGCGGCGAGGCCGAGGAGCGCGGCCGCGGGGAAGCGCCGGCGCAGCAGGAAGAGCCCGGCACCGGCGGCCAGCGCCGGCAACTGCAGATACGGATGCCGCAGCAGCCCGAGACCCGCGACCGCCGCCCACACGCCCAGACCCGCGAACACCACCCCGGCCGTCTCCGCCGCCGCACGCACGGCCCCGGCCGGGAAACCGCCGGCCGGAAACCCCCCGGCCGGACGACCGCCGGGCGGGAAGTCACCGGCCGGACGACCGCGGGCGGAACGACGGAAGAGAGCAGTGAGCACCACGCTGACCAGTATCGATACCCGGAGCCGCGACGGCGTGCGCCTCACGGCGGATCCGCGTCTCTACCGAAAGGCAGAGAGAGGAAGCCGAAAGGCAGAGGCGGGAGGGCCCCGTGGACGATCGGTAGGCTCTCGGCTGATCACAGGGGCAAGAGAGGGAGAAATGGGCCAGAAGATCATCCGGTTCTCGGACCTGACCGGAAAGCACGTGGAGGACGACGGCGACCTGGTGCGCATCGTGGTCCGCCAGCACCCCGACCTGGAGGGCCCGGTCGAGATCGAGGCGCTCGCCGGCGAACTGACCGAGGTACAGGACCTGGCGCTCGACCTGGTGACGATCGAGCTGCACCACCCGGACGCGGACGAGCCGGAGACGGTCGTCCTGGAGGCCGACGCCTTCGACCGCCTCGCCTCGGCCGCCCCCATGGCCGAGGTGCTGCGCGCCGCCAAGCGCGTCGCCCGGACCGTCCCGAGCCAGGCCGCGGCCCCGGGCGGCGTCCGGGAGCGCGTCAACTACGCGAGCCTGGAGCACGCCGGCAAGCCGCACAAGGGCCGCACCACCGACGCCGAGAAGCAGCTCGTCCAGCAGCACCTCGACCGGATCAACGAGCGCCTCGCCGCCGAGGGCATCCGCACGATCGACCTGGCCAACGCGGAGCACGTCGCCCGCTACGGCCTGGAGGCCCTGGCTCAGGAGCGCGGCACGACCCTCGCCTGATCGCGGCGCCCACCCCGCCGTCTCTCCGCCCCCACCCCGCAGCCGATGGGCGGGCGGTACGCCAGGCCGGCGGGGTGGGGGAGGGGGCCGGGGGCCGGGGGCCGGAGCGGGGGTTCCGGGCTTCCGGCGTTCCGGGTGACTAGGGCCGCTCGCTGCGCACGGCCGCGCGCCGGTCGAGGAGGCCGAGGGCGAGTTCGCCCCACTGGAGGTTCTCCCGCTCGAAGGCCATGCCGCGCAGCAGGGTGAGGTAGGGGCCGATGCGCTCGGCCTCGGCGAGGTGCTGCTCCTCGGTGCGGCCGTCGAGCAGTTTCGCCTGGAGTCGCTCGTAACGGGCGAGCTTGGCCCTGGCCCACTCCATCCGCTCGGCGACGGCGGCGCGCACGGCCGCGGCGTCGCCGGCGTCGACGCACTGCACCTTGACCAGGAGCTCGTCGCGGATGGTGCTGGGCTTGCTGGGGAGCTCGGCGGTGTAGGCGTGGACGGCGGCGAGTCCCGCCTCGGTCAGCGAGAACAGGCGCTTGTTGGGGCGCTTCTCCTGCTGGATGACGCGGGCGGCGATCAGGCCGTCGGCCTCCATGCGCTCCAGCTCGCGGTAGAGCTGCTGCGGGGTGGCCATCCAGAAGTTCGCCACCGAGGCGTCGAAGCCCTTGGCGAGGTCGTACCCGGACGCCTCGCCCTCCAGGAGGGCGGCCATCACCGCGTTCCGCAAAGCCATGCCGTCAACGTAGCACCGATAGTCAACAAGACGACTAATCACCGTGTCTCCGGCACAGGGTTCTGCGCCCCGTGGTCCGGCTCTGGACATCCCGTCGCCCTCGATCCACACTCACTGACACACCTATTCAATTCTGTGAGTATCAACGCTGGAGGAACCCCCGTGCACCCCTTCCGCAAAGCCGTCGAGGACCGCGACGAGACGGCCATCGCCGCCCTGCTCGCCGAGGACGTCGTGTTCACCAGCCCGGTCGCGTTCAAGCCCTACCCGGGCAAGGCCGTCACCGCGGCCATCCTGCGCGGGGTCATGCGCGTCTTCGAGGACTTCACCTACGTCCGCGAGATCGCCGACCCCGGCGGGCGCGACCACGCCCTGGTCTTCACCGCCACCGTGGCCGGCCGGCAGATCCAGGGCTGCGACTTCCTGCACTTCGACGAGGACGGGCGCATCGACGAGTTCACCGTGATGGTCCGTCCGCTGTCGGCCGCCCAGGCGCTCGCCGAGGCGATGGGCGCCCAGTTCGACCGGATCGCGGCCGAGGCGGCGGGCGGGTGAGCGGGTTCGCCGCCGCCGGGCGGTGAGAGCGGTCCCGGGCCCGCCCGGCCTCTGACCTGAGGCGGGGCGGGCGCGGGGCCGGGGTGCGGGGCCCGGGCGCGGGTCGGGGCGCGGGGAGGTCACGCCGTCTGGGACACAGCAGCCGCGGGTGCGTGTTCGCGGTGCAGCCCGCGGCGGTCGTAGAAGCGGGTCGCGCCGAACCCGAAGACCACCGCCCCGGCCAGCGCGGCCGCCATCATGGCCCAGCCCCGGGTCAGGCCCGCGTCGGCCTGGGCGTCGTAGTAGAGGATCGAGCGGACCCCGCCGGTGATCTGCCGCAGCGGCTCGAACTCCGCCAGGAACCGGTAGAACCCGGGCAGCGCCTCGACCGGGGTGGAAGCACCGGCGGTCGGCACCGACATCGCGATGAACACCAGCGTCACCATCAGCATCCCGGGCGTCCCGAAGACCGCCAGCAGTGCGAGCGCACCCAGGCCCACCGTCGCCACCGTGCCCACCGAGTACAGCCACAGCAGCGGCACGTGCGGGGCGTCCATCCCCAGCACACCGACCGCGACCGCCAGCACCAGCGTGGCCATCACCACCGACAGGCTCACGATCAGCACACCGCCCACCGCGAGCGTCTGCACCCGCGAGGAACGCAGCAGCGGACGCCGCCGGCGCCACGGCCCGATGTCGCTGTGCGCGTAGCCGAGTGCGACGTCCACCTGGCTGTTGACCACGTTCGCACCGAGCATCCCGCACACCACCAGCACCAGGGCGTAGTAGAAGGCGGTCAGCCCCATGCCGCTGTGCGAGCCCAGCGGGTGCCCGTCCTGCACCTGCACCCCCACCGGATCGGCGAGGAGCAGCCGCTCGGCGGTGCTCGGCTGCGCCTGGGCGGGGGCGTGCTTCGACAGCTCCCCGCCGATGGTGAGCGAGACGGTGTGCGCGGCCTGCTGGGTGATCCGGCCGGCCATCGCGGAGCCCATGCTGCCCGCCGACGGATTCGTCAGCACCATCAGCACCGGACGCTTCGGCCCGTCCGCCGGCGCCGGGCCGCCGAGCGCGGCGACGGACGCGGAGAAGTCCTCCGGAACGACGAGCGCGCCGAAGAGCCGGCCCGACGCGAGCCGTCGCTCGGCCTCCTGCCGGTCCAGCACCTGCCACGACACCTCACGGTGTCCGGCGGCCTCGCGGGTGATGGCCTCGACGGCCTGCTTGCCGAGACCGAGCGGCCGGCCGTCCACGGTGGCGCCCCGGTCGGCGTCGACCAGACCGACCGGCAGACCGCGTACGGAGCCGGACGGGTTGATGTTCGCACCCAGGTAGAAGAGCGAGAAGAGCAGCGCGACCGCGCCGAGGATGGCGCCGGTGCCGCCCCACAGGGACCGGGCACGCAGCACCGCGAAAGGGTGACTGGGGGACATGAGGACTCCGAGAACTCCGACGACTCCGGACAACAGCGGGAACGCGTCGGCGGCGAGACGGGCAGGCCGCGCAGGCCGCCGGGTGCAACCTACACTAATCAACTAGTTGACTAGTAGTGGATGTGTCTTGGTCTTGGCGAAGTGGGACTTGCCTCGGGGCCGATCCAGGTCTACTGTTTCCTAGTCGCTCGGCAGGGAGCACCGGACACGCATCGGCGCGGACGGTCCCGGGGCGGCCAATCCTTGGAAACACCACACCCCGGTTCGGGATGGGTCGCGTCGTGCCTTTTTGGCTTTGCGGCCCTGGGCTGTTTCGGCGTGTCCGTTTATATGGATTGCGGCTGGATTCGCTTTTCGGAGCGGAGATCGGCTAGAGTTTGAAACGTCGGACGGGGCTTCAAGCCGCAGAAGACACCAGTGAGTTGGATGAACGAAGCGCCGGAAACGGGGCGGAACACATCTGATAAGCTGGGAACACGAAAGAACGAAGCGCCCGGAGGGCCCGCTGGAAGGCGGTCCGAAGGAAGTGTCCGTTCCTTGAGAACTCAACAGCGTGCCA
>NZ_JBEYVJ010000154.1:0-16742 GCF_040643935.1 Kitasatospora sp. NPDC047058
CGATGCAGCACCATCTCCGCCAGCGCCTCAACCACCACGCCCGTGAGCGCTGGCCGCACGTGAACGCCATCACGGTCCGCTTCCGCTCCGGATTCGCTTACGTAGCAGCCGAGTTGCCCGGTGATCAGATCATCCCGCTGTGCCGCCTGCGCTTCACCGGCGTGCTCCACACCTGGGGCTTCGCCCTCTACCTGGCCAGCAGCAACACCTACAGGGACAACATCCTGCCCAGCGGCCTGCCCGCCGGTGCCGCCGAAGAGGCCCTCGACTGCGCAGGCGACCTCTACCTCGACGCTCCCGCACCATGCGGCTCCGAACTGATCCGAGTGCCAGCGGGACTCATCGTCCTCGTCGGCCCTCCGGCCTCGGGCAAGACCAGCTTCGTCCGGGCACTGATCGCGCGTGGGCAGATCGACGAGGAAGCCGTCGTATCCAGCGACGAGATCCGCGCGGAACTCTTCGGCACCTCACCCGCCGAAGCGGACCCCGACGCGGCGGACGCTCGGATCTTCGAGGAACGCGACCGCAGAATCGCCGCCAGGCTCGCCACCGGACACAGCGCAGTCGCCGAGTCCACGAACGTCACCCCACAGGCGCGCGCACGACTCATCGCTCTCGCCAGACGGTTCAACGCCCCGGTGACCATGCTGCGATTCAACCCGGATCTCACCGACCTCCTCCAACAGCACGCGGAGCGAGGCCCCACCGACGTCACCGCCGCAGACATCCGCGCCTACGCCGCGATCATGGCCCGACACGCCGCCACCGACCAACTGCGCTCCGAGGGCGCAACCGCCGCCCACGACGTTCCCGGACGCCGCCAAGCAACCACGCCCGCCGAAGCCGCCCGCGCACTTCTCATTCGCCTGACACAACCGACGCACCCAGACTCCACCTCGGGGCCCCTCCGCGAACCTGCGCGGGGCAGCACCAGGCTGCCTGACGAGTACCGGCGAACAGATTTCAAAAAATGTTCGCTGAAAGTTGTCCGCTGTCATCTGTTCGCTGTGAGTTGTTCGCTGTGAGTTGTTCGCTGCTATCCGTCAGCCGTCGGCTGTCGCCCGCCGGTGGTTGCGCGCCACCGCATAGGCTGCGCCTCATGCTGATCTGGATCAACGGGCCCTTCGGCGGCGGAAAAACGCAGACGGCGCACGAGTTGCGGCGCCGGTTGGCCGGGAGCGTGATCTGCGACCCCGAGGAGGTCGGGTTCGGCCTGCACCGGATGACGCCGAAGCCGCTGCGCGGGGACTTCCAGGACCTGCCCGCCTGGCGGCAGGGCGTCTACGAGGTGCTCGATCGTACGCTCGCCGGGCACCAGGGCCCGGTGATCGTGCCGATGACCGTGGTCGAACCGACGCCCTTCGCCGAGACGGTCGGCCGACTGCGTGAACGCGGCCACGACGTACGGCACTTCGCCCTGCTCGCGGAGCGCGAGGAGGTATTGCGGCGGCTGCGCGAGCGCGGATTCGGACACGCGGTGCGGCTGGTCGCCGGGAAGGACGCGCCGCTGCGCCGCGAGAGCTTCTCCGTGTCGAAGCTCGACCACTGCCTGGAGCGGCTGCACGGCGCGGAGTTCGGCGAACACCTCTCCACCGACCACCTCACCGTCTCCCAGGTCGCCGACCGGATCGCCGCCTCCACCGGGCTGGCCCTCGCGCCGAACACGGACGGCGAACTCCGCGGACGGCTGCGCCGGGCGTGGACGGGGGTCCGGCACATCCGGTTCGACTGAGGCAGGTGACACCACGCCATCGCCGAGTGGCCGGCCCCGAACGGGCACCCTTCGAGCGGCTCTGCCAGGCGGGTGGCGATGATGGGCGGGCACCGCCTCACAGTTGGGAGCCCGCCCGTGCCGTTCCTCTACATCGTCGTCTGCGCCTCCGGACTCGCCCCCGAGACCGGCAGGCTGATCACGGCCGCCCAGGCCGAGGGCTGGGAGGTCGGCGTCGTCGCCACGCCGCACGCGCTCGGCTTCATCGACGAGGCCACCGTCGTAGCGCAGACCGGCTACCCGATCCGCTCGGCCTGGCGGAAGCCCGGCGAGCCGAAGCCGCTGCCGCCACCGGACGCGATCGTCGTCGCACCCGCGACCTTCAACACCGTCAACAAATGGGCCGCCGGGATCTCCGACACGCTCGCCCTGGGCATCCTCTGCGAGGCGTACGGACTCGGGGTGCCGACGGCCGTCCGTCCCGTGCTCAGTTCGGCCCAGGCCGCCCACCCCGCGTACGGCGAGAGCCTGGCACGGCTGCGGTCGATGGGCGTGGTGTTCCGCGAGGACGGGGACCTCACCGACGTGCTCGACCTGGTGCGGCCGGTCCTGCACGCGGAGCCGGGACCGACGGGTGGCTGACCCACGGGCCGGCCGTCAGCCGTCCACCGCCGGCCGTGATTCCGGGGCCCGCTCCTGACGTCCTGGCGATTCGCCGGGAAGTCCGGTGCGGGCTCCGCTCACCATCGCCGTCCCCGGTCGCCGACCAGCAGCCCCGGCCCGGCGGCCGCGGTCACCGACGAGCAGCCCGCCCCGGCGCCCGGCTGACGCTCACCACCAGGCAAACGCCGACGACCACGATCGCCCCACCTGCCAGGGTGGGGCCGGTGAGCGGCTCGGCCAGGACCAGCGAACCGAGCAGTACCGCCACCACCGGGTTCACGTACGCATAGGTGGCGACCAGGGTCAGCGGCGCGGACTGCAGCAGCCAGGCGTACGCGGTGAAGCCGACCAGCGAGCCGACCACCACCAGGTAGCCGAGCGCCAGCCAGGACCGTCCGGAGACGGCGTCCAGGTCGAGCCCGCGCTGCTCGCCGCGCATCAGACCGATCAGCACGTTGCCCAGGCCGCCCGCGACCATCTGGTACGCGCTCGCCACGAAGACGTTGCCCGGCATCGGGACCCGCTTGGCGGCGAACGAACCGGACGCCCAGGTGAGCGTCCCGCCGAGGACCGCGATCACGCCGCCGGGCGCGAGGGCCCCGCCGATCGCGGGCGCGGAGAGCACCGCGAGGCCGACCAGGCCCAGCAGGACGCCGGCCAGCTCGGCCGTCTTCGGCCGGTCGCCGCCCGCCGCGGTGAGCAGCACCATCCAGAGCGGGACGGCGGCGACCAGCAGTGCGGCCAGGCCGGACGGGATGGTGTTCTCGCCGAGCACCACCAGCCCGTTCCCGCCGGTCAGCAATAGCACGCCGACCAGCACGGAGGAGCCCAACTGCCGGACGTCCACCCGGAGTCCGGACCAGCCGTGGCGGAACAGCAGGAAGCCGCCCAGCAGCAGACCGGCACAGACGAAGCGCGCCCCGGCGGACAGGAAGCTCGGCATCGTCTCCAGCGTGATCCGGATCGCCAGGTAGGTCGAGCCCCACACCACGTACACCAGGCCCAGCGCCACCCAGACCGCCCCGCCCAACCGGCCCCCCGAGGGCACGGCGTCGGCGGGCGTGCCGGCGGAAGGCGCGGCGGCCTTCCGCGAGACGGAAGCTGTCATGGGTGTCCCCCTTGAACGGTACTGGCGTTTCATCCGCCATGACAGCGCATCAGCAGGGCCCCGCGCCAGTGGGTATCACCAGACGAGCACAAGCGCTACGGTGGGCGGCCGACCAGGACAGTCGGCGACGAACAGCTGACAGAGAACAGATAACAGATGTTGAAATCTGTCATCTGTTCGTCGCCAGTTGTCAGCCGTCCGCCGCTCCTGCCGGCCGCCCGCTGTCATCCGTCCAGGAGGAGGACCGTGCCCACCGACCCGCTGCCGTTCTTCGTCTACGGCACGCTCCGGACCGGCGGCGGCAACCACGCCGTCCACCTCGCCGGGCACTGCGCCGACGTCCGGCCCGCCGTGCTGGACGGCGCCGCACTGCACGACGGTCCCGGCTTCCCGTACGCCGTGCCCGACTCTGCTCCGGGCCGCCGGATCGTCGGTGAGCTGATCACCGTCCGACCCGGCACGTACGGCCCCGCGCTCGCCGCGCTCGACCGCCTGGAGGACTGCCGGGCGGACGGCACCGGCGAGTACGTGCGCGAGCGGCTCGCCGTCCGGACCGCGGACGGCGGGACGGCGGACGCCTGGGTCTACCTGGCCGGTCCCGCCGTCGCCGCCCGCCTGCGCGCCTACCCGGCCCTGATCCCGTCCGGGGACTGGATGCGCCGCTGACCGCCCGGGAACGACCGGCCGCAACACGCCACCGCACCCCGCCACCGCACCCGCACCCGCACCCGCCCGCCCGTCCCCCTGCTGCCCCCGGCCACCCCGGGTCCCTCAGGGCCTGCCCATGCCGGAGGCGACGCGGTCGCCGATCGCCTTGTCGACATTGCGCCAGTACTGCACCGCCCGCTCCACCACCGGGTCACTGACCCCGGCCTTGAGGTGGCCGACGATGTTGGAGACCAGCCGGCCGCGCGCCGCGTCGTCCAGCACCCGGCGGACCATCGTGCCCGCCTGCCCCCAGTCGTCGTCCTCGGCGTGCAGCGAGTACGCCTCGCGCACCATCTCGCCGGAGGTCTGCCAGCCGGCCGCGGAGTCGTCGTAGCCGCGCACGTCGGCCGCCGGCCCGCCCTTGGAGTTGGGCGCGTACGGGGCGGCCGTGCGGGACGGGTCGAACCGCATCGGGCCGTCCTTGGCGTAGGAGTGAACCGGCACGTGCGGCCGGTTCGGCGGCAGCTGCGCGTAGTTGGGGCCGATCCGGTACCGGTGGGTGTCCGGGTAGGAGAAGATCCGCCCGAGCAGCATCTTGTCCGGCGAGACGCTGACGCCGGGCACCAGGTTGGCGGGCTCGAACGCGGCCTGCTCGATGTGGACGAAGTAGTCCTCGGGGTTGCGGTTCAGCGTCATCGTGCCGACCTTGATCAGCGGGTAGTCGCCGTGCGGCCACACCTTGGTCAGGTCGAAGGGGTTGAACCGGTAGCCGGGCGCCTCGTCGAACGGCATGACCTGGACGAACAGCGTCCACGACGGGTGGTCGCCGCCGTCGATCGCCTCCCAGAGGTCCTGGCGGTGCAGGTCCGGGTCGGAGCCGGCGAGGCGGTCGGCGTCCTCCTGGGTGAGGTGGTCGATGCCCTGGTCGGTCTTGAAGTGGTACTTCATCCAGAACCGTTCGCCGCTCGCGTTGATCCACATGTAGGTGTGCGAGCCGTAGCCGTTCATATGCCGGTACGACTTCGGGATGCCGCGGTCGCCCATCAGCCAGGTGACCATGTGCGCGGACTCCGGCGAGAGCGTCCAGAAGTCCCACTGCATGTCGTGGTCGCGCAGGCCGTTGTCCGCGCGGCGCTTCTGCGAGCGGATGAAGTCCTGGAACTTGATCGTGTCGCGGACGAAGAAGACCGGCGTGTTGTTGCCGACCAGGTCGTAGTTCCCGTCCTCGGTGTAGAACTTCAGCGCGAAGCCGCGCGGGTCGCGCCAGGTGTCCGGGCTGCCCTGCTCGCCGGCCACGGTCGAGAAGCGGGCCAGCATCTCGGTCCGCTTGCCCGGCTGGAAGAGGATCGCCCTGGTGTACCGGCTGACGTCCTCCGTCGTCTCGAAGACGCCGTATGCGCCGGACCCCTTGGCGTGCACCACCCGCTCGGGTACCCGTTCGCGGTTGAACTGGGCCATCTTCTCGATCAGGTAGTGGTCGTGGAGCAGGATCGGGCCGTCCCGGCCCACCGTGAGCGAGTTCTCGTCGCTCGCCACCGGGACGCCGGCGTTGTTGGTGGTGTGCGGGACCGCTGACTCGGACATCATGTCCTCCGTTGCCTGCCGAGGGCCCCCGGTCGACGCTAGCCCCGTCCACCGGGCGGTGCACGGCGGCCACCGGGCCGCCCACCAGGCCCGCCCACCTGCCGCCGCCAGACCGCGCCTGCCCCACCCGCACCGCCCCAAACGGCCCCCGCTCCGCCCTCGCGAGCCCCGCGCGAGCCCCGCCCGACCGACCCCACCCCTGACCGGGGACCGGCGGCATACCGCCAGGTAGGCTGCCCCGGCCACCCTTCGCCGACCGACGTGGAGCCTCCCGGTGCCCGAGCTGCCCCCTCCGACCTCCGCCGCGGGCACCGTCACCGTCGTCGGGATCGGCGCCGACGGCTGGCCCGGCCTGGCCGGCACCTCGCGCGCCGCCCTGCGCGCCGCCGAGGTCGTGATCGGCGGCCCCCGCCAGCTCGCCCTGCTCCCCGAGGACGAGGTCACCGCCGCCCGGGTGCCGTGGCCGTCCCCGCTGCGCCCGGCCGTCCCCGGCCTGTTCGCCGCGCACGAAGGCCGCCGGATCGCGGTGCTGGCCAGCGGCGACCCGATGTTCCACGGCATCGGCCGCACCCTCGCCGAGACCCTCGGCGCCGAACGGCTGCGCGTCCTGCCGCACCCCTCCTCCGTCTCCTACGCCTGCGCCCGCCTCGGCTGGCCGCTGGAGTCCACCGAGGTGGTCAGCCTGGTCGGCCGCCCCCTGGACACCCTGGCACTCGCCCTGCACCCCGGCCGCCGGCTGCTCGTCCTCAGCGCCGACGCGCAGACGCCCGCCGCCATCGCACGCCTGCTCACCGCGCGCGGCTACGGCGCCGCCCGGCTGCAGGTGCTGGAGCAGCTCGGCGGCCCCGGCGAGCGGCGGCTGGACGGCCCGGCCGACGGCTGGCCGCACCCGGCCGGCGACCCGCTCAACGTCATCGCGGTCGAACTCGGCCCGGGCGGCCCGCGCAGCTCGCTCGTCCCCGGACTGCCGGACGACGCCTACGAGAGCGACGGCCAGCTGACCAAGCGGCACGTCCGGGCCGCCACCCTCGCCACCCTCGCCCCCGCACCCGGCGAACTGCTCTGGGACGTCGGCGGCGGCTCCGGCTCGATCGCCGTCGAGTGGCTGCGCGCCCATCGCGACAACCGGGCCGTGAGCATCGAGCGGGACGCCGTCCGGGCCGGCCGGATCGCCCGCAACGCGGCCGCGCTCGGCGTCCCCCGGCTGCAGGTGGTCACCGGCCCGGCGCCCGCCGCGCTGGCCGGACTGCCCACCCCCGACGCGGTGTTCGTCGGCGGCGGCCTCACCGCGCCCGGTCTGCTGGACGCCTGCTGGGCCGCGCTGCCGCCGGGCGGCCGGCTGGTCGCCAACACCGTGACCCTGGAGTCGGAGGCCCTGCTCACCGAGTGGTACCGGCGCCACGGCGGCGAACTGCTCCGGCTGGCCGTCGCACACGCCGTCCCGGTGGGCGGGTTCACCGGCTGGCGGCAGGCGATGCCGGTCACCCAGTGGTCCGCCGTCAAGCCCAACACCCCCCAGGAGGACGCCTCGTGACCGTCTACTTCATCGGAGCCGGCCCGGGTGCCGCCGACCTGATCACCCTGCGCGGCGCGCGCATCCTGGCCCGCGCCGAGGTCTGCCTCTACGCCGGCAGCCTGGTGCCGCGCGAGCTGCTGGACGAGTGCCCGGTCGGTGCCCGGCTGGTCGACACCGCGCAGCTCAACCTGGACCAGATCGTCGCCGAGCTCGTCGCCGCGCACGAGGCCGGCCGGGACGTCGCCCGGCTGCACTCCGGCGACCCGTCCGTGTTCAGCGCCGTCGCCGAGCAGATGCGCCGCCTGGACGCGGCCGGCGTGCCGTACGAGGTGGTCCCCGGGGTGCCGGCCTTCGCCGCCGCCGCGGCCGCGCTCAAGCGCGAGCTGACCGTGCCGACCGTCGGCCAGACCGTCATCCTGACCCGGATCGCCAAGCGGGCCACCCCGATGCCCGAGGGCGAGGACCTCGCCACCCTCGGCCGGAGCGGCGCCCTGCTGGTGCTGCACCTGGCCGCCGGGTACGTGGACGACGTGGTCGAGCAGCTGCTGCCGCACTACGGCGCCGACTGCCCGGCCGCCGTCGTCGCGATGGCCAGCCGGCCGGACGAGCTGGTGCTGCGCGGCACCGTCGGTGACATCGCCGCACAGGTGAAGGCCGCGGGCGTGGTCCGCACGGCGGTGATCATCGTGGGCCGGACGCTGGCCGCCGAGCAGTTCCGCGACAGCCACCTCTACTCGGCCGACCGCGAGCGCCCGCACGAGCCCTGCGGCGCCTGATGACCCCGCACCCGACGGCCACGCGCGCGACGGGCCGGCCCGGACCGGCCCCCCACGTGCTGATCCTGGGCGGCACGACCGAGGCCCGGGCACTGGCCGCCGCGCTGGCCGGCTCGCCGCTGCGGGTGACCAGCTCGCTCGCCGGGCGGGTCGCCGAGCCGCGGCTGCCGGCCGGCGAGGTGCGGATCGGCGGCTTCGGCGGGCCGGACGGGCTCGCCGCCTGGCTGCGCGCCGAGGCGGTGGACGCCGTGGTGGACGCCACCCACCCGTTCGCCGCCGTCATGTCGGGCAACGCCGCCCTCGCCGCCCGGACCACCGGCGTGCCGCTGCTGGCCCTGCGCCGCCCCGGCTGGGCGCCGGTGGCCGGGGACCGCTGGCACCCCGTGGCCTCCCTGGAGGCCGCCGCCGCGGCCCTGCCCGCACTCGGCCGGCGGGTCTTCCTCACCACCGGCCGGCAGGGCATCGGCGCCTTCGCCCACCTCGACGGCCTGCACTTCCTGGCCCGCTCGGTCGACCCGCCCGAGCCGCCGGTGCCCGCCGCGCTGGACGTGCTGCTCGACCGCGGCCCGTTCACCCTGGACGGTGAGCGGGCGCTGCTGCGCGAGCACCGGATCGACGTCGTGGTCACCAAGGACAGCGGCGGCGCGGCCACCGCCCCCAAGCTCACCGCCGCCCGCGAACTCGGCCTGCCGGTGGTGGTCGTGGAACGCCCGCCGCTGCCGCACGGCGTCCCGGTCGCCGAGTCCGTACCGGCGGCGCTGGGGTGGCTCGGCGAGCGCGGTCCCGGCTTCCGGTGAACCCGGTGCCGATCCGGGCGCGCCCTGTCACGATGCTCCGATGAGCGACTTCCAGCGCACCCCGACCGAGCAGACCGCGGACGAACGCGCCACCCTGGCCAGCTTCCTGGACTTCCAGCGCGACACGCTCGCGATGAAGTGCGCCGGGCTGACCACCGGGCAGCTCCGGGCACGGGTCCTGGAGCCTTCCGCGCTGTCGCTGCTCGGGCTGGTCCGCCACCTCGCCGAGGTCGAGCGCGGCTGGTTCCGCAACACGTTCGCCGACGAGGCCGCGGCCGGGCTCTGGCGGCGTCCGGACGGCGGCTTCGCCGAGTTCGACGTCGACGAGGCCGGGGACGCGGAGGCCGAGGAGGCGTTCGCCGTCTGGCGCGGCGAGTGCAACCACGCCCGGGAACTCGTCGCCGCCGCCGAGTCGTTGGACGTGGTCGGACACCGCGGGGAGGAGTCCTTCTCGCTGCGCTGGATCCTCACGCACATGATCGAGGAGTACGCCCGCCACAACGGCCACGCCGACCTGCTGCGCGAGCACCTCGACGGCGCGACCGGGGAGTAGCCGCCCGGAAGGACGCCCTGACCGACGACCTCGAACCACGACCCCGAACGACGACCTCGAACAACGACCCGAAGGACGACGGAGAACCGATGCCGACCCGCCGGAAGGAACGCGACACCCCCGGGCCGATGGGGCCGTGGGACGAGATCGTGCCCGGGCTGTGGATGGGCGGGCACTTCGTCACGCCGCCCGGCCGTGCGCTCGAACCCGTCGTCGTGGAGCAGGAGTTCGACCTGGTGGTCAGCCTGTTCACGCGACCCGGGCACGGCCCGGCGCCGGGCGTGGAGCACCTCGTCCGGGAGGTGCCCGACGGGCCGCTCTCCCCCGGGCAGCTGCACGACGTCCTGGAGGCGGCGGAACTGGTCGCCGGGGCCGTCCGCCGGGGCCGGCGCACCCTGGTCCGCTGCCACTCGGGCCAGAACCGGTCCGGGCTCGTGGTCGCCCAGGCCCTCGTCACGCTCGGCCACCAGGCCGACCGGGCGGTCGAGTTGATCCGCGAACGGCGCTCGGCGTGGGCGTTGAACAACTCGCTGTTCGTGGAGTACCTGGCCACCGGACTGCACACCGCCGCCCTGCTCTCCGGACTGGACGGCCAGGGCCACGACCAGGGCCATGGCGGGGGCCTGGGCCGGGACTGAGTCCGGAGAGCAGGGCGGCTGGAGCGAACCGACGGGCCGTCGGGCTCCGTCAGATGTCGCGGAAGGTCTCGATCCGGGCGCCGATCGAGTTGAGGCGCTCGGCGAGGTCCTCGTAACCGCGGTTGATGACGTACACGTTGCGCAGCACCGACGTCCCCTGCGCGGCGAGCATCGCCAGCAGGATGACGACGGCCGGGCGCAGCGCGGGCGGGCACATCATCTCGGTGGCGCGCCAGCGGGTGGTCGGGCCCTGGACGAGGACGCGGTGCGGGTCGAGCAGCTTGACGTCCGCGCCGAGCCGGGTGAGCTCGGTGAGGTAGATCGCGCGGTTGTCGTAGACCCAGTCGTGGATCATCGTGGTGCCGTGCGCCGCGGCGGCGATGACCGCGAAGAACGGCACGTTGTCGATGTTGATGCCGGGGAACGGCATCGGGTGGATGGTGTCGACCGGGGCGGTCAGCTTGGAGGGCCGCACGGTGAGGTCGACCAGCCGGGTGTGGCCGTTGTGGGCCGGGTACTCCGGGGTGCGGTCGTAGTCGAGGCCCATGCCCTCCAGCACGGCGAGCTCGATCTCCAGGAACTCGATCGGCACCCGGCGGATCGTCAGCTCGGAGCCGGTGACGACGGCCGCGGCCAGCAGGCTCATCGCCTCGACCGGGTCCTCGGCGGGGGTGTAGTCGACGTCGCAGGTGATCTCGGGGACGCCGTGCACGGTGAGGGTGGTGGTCCCGATGCCCTCGATCCTGACGCCCAGCCGCTCCAGGAAGAAGCAGAGGTCCTGGACCATGTAGTTGGGCGAGGCGTTGCGGATGACGCTGACGCCGTCGTGCCGGGCGGCGGCGAGCAGGGCGTTCTCGGTGACGGTGTCGCCGCGCTCGGTCAGCACGATCGGCCGGTCCAGCGGGGTGCCCGGCTCGACCGAGGCGTGGTAGGCGCCGCCGGTGGTGGCGACCTCCAGGCCGAAGCGGCGCAGCGCGGTCAGGTGCGGCTGGACGGTGCGGGTGCCGAGGTCGCAGCCTCCCGCGTACGGGATCTCGAACTTGTCGGCGCGGTGCATCAGCGGGCCGAGGAACATCAGCACGCTGCGGGTGCGGCGGGCGGCCTCGACGTCCATGGCGGCGAGGTCGAGCTCGGCGGGCGGGGTGAGTTCGAGGTCCCGGCCGTCGTTGGTCCAGCGGCTCTTGACGCCGATGGAGGTGAGGACCTCGAGGATGCGGTAGACCTCTTCGATCCGGGCGACCTGGCGGATCGTGGTGCGGCCGGTGGTCAGCAGCGAGGCGCAGAGGATCGCCACGCAGGCGTTCTTGCTGCTGCGGACGTCGATCGAGCCGGAGAGGCGGGTGCCGCCGGCGACCCGCAGGTGCATCGGGCCGGCGTAGCCGAGGGAGACGATCTCGCTGTCGAGCGCTTCGCCGATGCGGGCGATCATCTCAAGGCTGACGTTCTGCTTGCCCTGCTCGATGCGGTTGACCGCGCTCTGGCTGGTGCCGAGGGCTTCGCCGAGCTGCGCCTGGGACCAACCGCGGTGCTGACGCGCGGTACGGATGAGGGTGCCGATACGGGTGAGGTAGTCGCCTGTCACCCGGCAGACCATATCTCATGGCTGAGATAGCAACAGAATCAGGGGCGGGCGTGGCGCCACATTTGTCCGTTTCTCACCCCGTATGAGCGTCAGATCTTCACATCATGGCAACTCTTCACACCGCGGCGGCGGTTCACTACGGGTTCACGCCCCCGGCAGCACCCCCGCCGCCCCTGGCAGCCCCGGCAGGCTCGGCGGGTCAGGCGGGTTCGGCGCGGCCGACGATGGTGCCGGCCCGGTCGATGCAGATGACGTCGACGGCGACGGGCGAACCGACCAGCACGCCGAGCGCGGTGGCGCGGGCCGCCTCCGCGACCAGGTCCCCGAGCGGGACCCCGGCCGCGCGGCAGAGCTGGATCGCCTCCAGCGCGGTGTTGGCCGCCGCGACCGCCTGCACCAGCGCCTCGTCCGCTCCGCCCTCGCGGGCCAGCCCGGCCAGGTAGCCCTTGTCCACCTGGGAGCGGGCCGAGTGCAGGTCGAGGTGGCCGGCGGCGAGCTTGGAGAGCTTGGCGAAGCCGCCCGCGATGGTCAGGCGCGGCACCGGGTGGCGCTTGAGGTACTTGAGCACGGCGCCGGCGAAGTCGCCCATGTCGAGCAGCGCGTCCTCCGGCAGGCCGTGCACGGCGACGGCGACCTTCTCCGAGGTCGAGCCGGTGCAGCCCGCGACGTGGGTGCGGCCGGCGGCCCTGGCCACGTCGACCCCGCGCCGGATGGAGTCGATCCAGGCCGAGCAGGAATAGGGGACGACGATGCCGGTCGTCCCGAGGATGGAGAGGCCGCCGAGGATGCCCAGCCGGGGGTTCCAGGTGGACCGGGCGATCTCCTCCCCGTGGTCGACGGAGATCTCGACCACCACGTCCCCGGCCCCGCCGAACTCCGCGGCCACCTCGGCCACCGCGTCCCGGATCATCTGCCGGGGAACCGGGTTGACGGCGGGCTCGCCGACGGGCAGCGGCAGGCCGGCCTTGGTCACCGTGCCGACCCCGGGACCGGCCCGGAACACCACCCCGGAGCCCGGCTCCCCCGCCCACACCGTGGAGCGGATCAGCGCGCCGTGCGTCACGTCCGGGTCGTCCCCGGCGTCCTTCACCACCCCGGCCATCGCCCGCGGGCCGCCGGGACCGTCCGCCAGCCGCTCGGCGGCGAGGGTGAACCCCGGCTGCTGCCCCTTCGGCAGCGTGATCACCACCGGGTCGGGGAACTCCCCGGTCAGCAGCGCCTGGTAGGCCGCCCTGGTCGCCGCGGTCGCACACGCCCCGGTCGTCCACCCGTGCCGCAGCCCGCTGCTCCGCAGCTGCCCGGCCCGACCACCGACCTCACTCACGACCACTCCTCGCCACGCACTCGCACCGCATCCTGCCCCCGGACGCCTCCATCCTCCCTGCCCGGCCCGCCACCGGCGCAGCTGGGGCGGCCATCCGCCTGCGGGTTTGTACCATCACGATCCTGCGGAAGCTCGCCGAGCTGGAACAGGACCCGTACGGCTTCCACAGCACGGCGTTGGCCGGCTCGCCCGAGCACAGGCGGCTCGGGGTCGGCGACCACCGTGTGATCTACGCCGTGGACGGCGGGCAGCCGGCCGTGCTGGTGATCCGGATCGGACACCGCTCGGAGGTCTACCGCGCCTGAGCACAGAAATTCCGTCCCGGCGGAGGGCGGGTCGAGGCCGGCTGGCCCGGCCCGCCCTCCGGCGTTCACGCCTCCGGGTAGCGGCGCGGGGTCCAGACGACCTCGGTGGCGTTGCCGCGTTCGACCGCCTGGGTCTGGGAGGAGCCGATGAGCAGGATCGTGCGCATGTCGACCTGGGTGGGGTCGAGCTCGCCGAGGCGGACGGTGCGCACGCGCTCGGTCGGGCCGCCGACGTCGCGGGCCATCACCACCGGGGTCTCCGGCGCGCGGTACTCCAGCAGGAGGTCGCGGGCGCGGCCGACCTGGGTGGTGCGGGACTGCGAGCCGGGGTTGTAGAGGGCGAGCACCAGGTCGGCCTCGGCGGCGGCGCGCAGCCGCTTGGCGACCACGTCCCACGGCTTGAGCCGGTCGGAGAGCGAGACCACGGCGTAGTCGTGGCCGAGCGGGGCGCCGGCGCGGGAGGCGGCGGCGTGCGCGGCGGTCATGCCGGGGACGATCCGGACCGGGACGTCGCGGTAGGCGTCCTCGCAGGCCACCTCCAGGACGGCGGTGGCCATCGCGAAGACGCCCGGGTCGCCGGAGGAGACGACCGCGACCCGGTGGCCGCGGCGGGCCAGGTCGAGGGCGAACTCGGCGCGCTCGGACTCCACCTTGTTGTCGGAGCCGTGCCGCTCCTGGCCGGGGCGGACGGGCACCCGGTCCAGGTAGGTGGTGTAGCCGACCAGGTCGGTGGCGACGGCGAGGGCGCCGCGCGCCTCGGGGGTGAGCCAGAGCGGGCCGGCCGGGCCGGTGCCGATCACGGTGACGCTGCCGGGGCCGTCGGAGAGCCGCACCTCGGGCTCCAGCGGCGCGACCTTGCTGGGCAGCACCGCGACCGAGAAGTACGGCACCGTCTCGGCGTCCACCTCGGCCAGCGGCGCGGTGCGCTCGCCCGGCATGAAGGCGCGCTCGACGTACTGGGCGTCCTCCAGCCGGCCGGCCCGCTCCAGGGCGCGGCGGACGGCCGGGAAGGTGCGGCCCAGCTTCATGATCACGGCAGAGTCGGCGGAAGCTATCCGGGCCGTCAGCTCCTCCTCGGGCAGCGTGCCCGGGATGACGGTGAGCGTCTCCTCGGCCTCGGTGAGCGGCTGCCCGAGCCGGGCGGCGGCGGCGCTGACGGACGTCACGCCGGGGACCACCTCGGTCGGGTAGCGGTGCGCGAGCCGCTTGTGCATGTGCTGGTAGGAGCCGTAGAAGAACGGGTCGCCCTCGGCCAGCACGACGACGTCCCGGCCGGCGTCCAGATGGGCGGCGAGCCGGGCGGCGGCCTCCTCGTAGAAGTCGTCCAGCGCGCCGCGGTAGCCGCCGGGGTGGTCGGTGGTCTCGACCGTGATCGGGTAGACCAGCTTCTCCTCGATCTGACCACCCGTCAGGTAGCGCTCGGCGATGGACCGGGCGATCGAGCGGCCGTGCCGGGCGCTGTGGTAGGCCACCACGTCCGCCTTGCCGATGAGTTCGGCGGCCCGGACGGTGAGCAGCGACGGGTCGCCGGGGCCGAGGCCGACCCCGTACAGCCGGCCGGTCGCACCGGGGCCCGCATCCGCACCGACGCCCGCAGCGACGCCCGCACCGGCGCCCGCGCCCGAGTCCGCACCCGGGCCTGAGGTCTGACGCTCAGTCACTCTTCCTCGCTCGCAATCGCGTTGATGGCGGCGGCGGCGATCGCACTGCCGCCGCGCCGGCCCCGCACCACCAGGTGCTCCAGGCCGGACGGGTGCACGGCCAGGGCCTCCTTGGACTCGGCGGCGCCGATGAAGCCGACCGGGACGCCGATCACCGCGGCCGGGCGGGGCGCGCCCGCCTCGATCATCTCCAGCAGCCGGAACAGCGAGGTCGGCGCGTTGCCGACGGCCACCACCGCACCCTCCAGCCGGGGCAGCCACAGCTCCATGGCGGCGGCGCTGCGGGTGTTGCCCATCGTCCGGGCCAACTCGGGCACGGACGGGTCGGTGAGGGTACAGATCACCTCGTTGTCGGCGGGCAGCCGCTTGCGGGTGACACCGCTGGCGACCATGTTGACGTCGCACAGGATCGGCGCGCCGGCGTGTAGCGCAGCACGGGCGGAGGCGACCACACCGGGCGAGTACACCAGGTCCTCGGTCAGGTCGGTCATGCCGCAGGCGTGGATCATCCGCACCGCGACCTGGGCGACGTCGGCGGGCAGGGCGGCGAGGTCGGCCTCGGCCCGGATGGTGGCAAAGGACTGGCGGTAGATGGACGCGCCGTCCTTCTCGTACTCGATCACTTCGTGGTCCTCCGGGCCTCGGCGACCGCCTCGGCCATCTCCTCGTTCGTCACGTCCACGGCGGTGCCGTCCACCGCCACCCGGTACCCCTGCCCGGTAGCCAGTACGTCGACCCATCGCCCGGCCGGGTGGCCGCAGCGCCGTTCACAGCCGGACCAGTGCACCCGCAGCCCACTCGGGCGGGCGGGGTCGTTCCCGGCGGCCGGGCCCGGGCCCGGCCGGTCCAGCGCGCGGGCCGCGTCGGTCCGCACGTCGGCCAGCGACTTGGCGCAGCCCGGCAGTCCGGTGCAGGCGCTCGCGCCGTCCCAGGCGGTGCCGGGCGCGGTGCGCAGGCCGGCCGCGGCCAGTGCGGGCAGCCGGTCTGCGGACGCGCCGGGCAGGACGACGCCGCGCCAGGGGGTCAGCCGCAGTTCACCGGCCGACGCCGCCACCAGCGCCCGCCACTGCGCGGCGGTGGCCCGGCCGAAGCGCAGGCCGACGGAGAGCCCGCCGGGCAGGGCGCCGAGCGGCGGCGGGGCGCCGGGCAGCGCGGGGAGCGGGGTGGTGCCGGGCGGCAGCAGGTCGGGGACGTCGCGCAGGTGCCAGGCCTTCCGCCCGCTCTCCCGCAGCGCGTCCAGGAACTCCCGGGCCGCGGCCAGCGCCGCGTCCACCGCACCGGCGGCGGGGACGGCGCGCGCGGTGGCGGCCCGGCCGAGGCGCAGCAGCACCGTGCCTCCGTCCGCCCCGGCGTGCGCGCCCGCGCCCGCGCCGGGATCCGCCGCTCCCGCACCCGCACCCGCGGAAGGAGCCGCGCCAGCACCAGCACCGGGACCATCACCGGGACCCGCGCCCGAGCCTGCGATCAATGTCACATCGGCGTCGAGCGCGGCGACGTCGCCCCGCCCGTCGTCCAGCGCGAACAGGAACTTGCCGGAGAGCCCGGTCGCCCAGCCGCTCGCGCAGAGCCCCGCGTCCAGCTCGCGCGCCCAGGCCTGCACGTCGGCGCGGCCGCCGGAGGGGCCGGGCGAGGCGACGATGTTCCGGACCCGCTCGTGCGTCTCGGAGGGCAGCAGCCCGGCGGCGCGCAGCCGGTCGGCGAGCTGCGCCCCGCAGTCCGAAGCCAGGCCGCGCAGTTGGACGTTGCCGCGCGAGGTGGTCTCCAGCCCGCCGTCGCCCAGGGCCTCGGCGGCGTCGGCCAGCGCCAGGGCCTGACGGTCCGTCAGCAGTCCGCCGGGCAGCCGGACCCGGGCCAGGGCGCCGTCGTCGGCGGTGTG
>NZ_JBEYVJ010000155.1:0-16700 GCF_040643935.1 Kitasatospora sp. NPDC047058
CGCCCTGCACCGCGTCGATCACCAGCACGTTGCTGATCACCACGTCGCAGGTGTCGCGGACGGCCGCGGGCTTGAGGTGCAGGCCGTCGCGGGCGCTGTCGGCGGCGGCGCTGCCGTACGAGAGCCGGCCGGCCGGGAGCGACCTGCTCTTCCTGGACGTGACACTGCTCGGCGCCGCGCCGTACGGTCCGGCCGGCGTGCCGCACCTGCTCGCAGACTGCGGGGGTCTGGTGCTGGCGCTGCGTGCGGCGCACGACCACCCGGGCCTGGCGTACCGCGGCAACCTGGCACTGCTCGCGACCGCGCCCGGGCTGCGTCTGCGGGTGATCGGCCGCCTGGAACGGGCCGCCCGCCCCGAGCTGCGGCTGCTCGCGGCCGGCACGCCCCCGGGCGGGTGGGGCACGGGCGAGCCGGGCCTGGCCCTGCCCGCGGACCGGGCGGACCGGGTCAACCTCGGCCTGGAACGGCTCCAGACCGCCGACCTCGCCCTCCCCGGGACGCCCCCGGCGGCGCTCCCTCCGTCGCTCCCCGGGGCGCCCGCGGCCGCACCCGACGCACCCGACGCACCCGACGCACCCGTGCACCTGCTCACCCGCCGGGTCGAGCAGGCCGTCACCGGCGGGCGGCAGACGCTCGCGCTGGGGTCCGGTACGACCGGGGCCGACGTCGTCCGGCTGCAGGCGGCGGGCCTGGCCACCGGGGCGGCGCTGCTGGACGGGCTGCGGGCGGCGGCGGGGGACCAGCCGAGGGACGTCTTCGGCCGGATCGTGGCGGACGACCACGACGCGTTCACCGCGGCCTGGGTGGCGGCGGCCTGCTACGCGGAGGCACTGGCCTCGGCGCTGTGCGCAGGCGGCTGGGCACAGACCGTACCGGAGCCGTGAGGAAGTACTTGCACAGGCAGATAAAAAGCGTCGAGTGGCATACTGGGAGGTCGGGACGACGTCGCACCGCAGGGCGCGACGGGACCGGGAACAGACGGGAACGGGAGGGCGAGCCATGGGGATCCACGACGATGCCGCCGAGGTCCGCGCCGGCGGTTGGCGTACGCTCGCCGCGCTGCACGGACTCATCGACGCGGCGCTGGAGAAGGCACTGCAGTCCGAGCACCGGCTCTCGGTGGTCGAGTACACGGTGCTGGACGCCCTCTCCCGGCAGGACGGCTGGCACATGCGGATGCAGCAGCTGGCCCGCGCGGCGGCACTGAGCAGCAGCGCGACCACCCGTCTGGTGACCAGGCTGGAGGACCGGGGGCTGCTCAGCCGCTACCTCTGTGCGGACGACCGGCGCGGCATCTACACCGAACTGACCCCGCAAGGCCGCGAGTTGCTCCAGGCCGCGCGTCCGGTGCACGACGCGACCCTGGAGGCCACGCTGGCGAAGGCCACCGAGCTCCCGGAGCTGGCCCCGCTGGTGCGCGCCCTGGAGGAGCTGGAACTCACCCCGGCCGCCCCGGCGACCGCCTGAGCCCGGCGACCGCCTGAGCCCGGCTGCGACCTGAACCGGCCACCACCCGGGCCCGTCCGCCACCGAGGCGGCGGGCCCGGGCCGGCGCCGCGGCGCGCCGCCCGGGTGAACCGCCGCCGTCGCGGACCGGCGCGGCGGCCCGCCGGTCCGGGCCGGTGGTAGGCATGGGCCGCATGGACTGGTTCGCCGCCCCCGAGTACTGGTCGAGCAGGCTGCTCGTGCAACGGCTGCTGGCCGCCGTCTACCTCACCGGCTTCCTCGCCGCGGCCGCCCAGTTCCGCGCCCTGATCGGTGCCGACGGGATGCTCCCCGTCCCGCGCTTCCTCGACCGGGTGCCGTTCCGCCAGGCCCCCGGCCTCTTCCACCTCCACTACAGCGACCGCTTCTTCGCCGCCGTCGCCTGGACCGGCGCCGCGCTCTCCGCCGCCCTCGTCGGCGGGCTCGGCGACGCCGTCCCGCTGTGGGCGTCGATGCTCCTCTGGGCGCTCCTCTGGGTGCTCTACCTCTCGATCGTCAACGTCGGGCAGACCTGGTACTCGTTCGGCTGGGAGTCCCTGCTGCTGGAGGCCGGCTTCCTGGCCGCCTTCCTCGGCAACGAGGACGTCGCCCCGCCCCTCCTGGTGCTCTGGCTGCTGCGCTGGCTGGTCTTCCGGGTCGAGTTCGGCGCCGGACTGATCAAGCTGCGCGGCGACAGCTGCTGGCGCGACCTCACCTGCCTGCGCTACCACCACGAGACCCAGCCCATGCCCGGCCCGGTCAGCTGGTTCTTCCACCACCTGCCCGCCCCGCTGCACCGGGTGGAGGCGGCCGCCAACCACGTCACCCAGCTCGTCGTCCCGGTCGGCCTCCTCCTCCCGCAGCCCGTCCCCACCTACGCGGCCTGCGTCATCGTGGCCACCCAGCTCTGGCTGGTCGCCTCCGGCAACTTCGCCTGGCTGAACTGGCTCACCATCACGCTCGCCCTCGCCGCCGTCGACCCCGCCCGGCTCGGCCTGCCGGTCCACCCGCGCACCTACGCCGGCACCCCCGTCTGGTTCGAGGTCCTGGTGACCGCCCTGGCCGTCGCCGTCGCCGTCCTCAGCTACTGGCCGGTACGGAACATGGTCTCCCGCCGCCAGGTGATGAACCGCTCCTTCAACCGCCTCCACCTGGTCAACACCTACGGCGCCTTCGGCAGCGTCAACCGGATCCGCCAGGAGGTCGTCGTCGAGGGCACCGACGAGCCGGTCGTCACCCGGCACACCGTCTGGCACGAGTACGGCTTCAAGGGCAAACCCGACGACGTGCGCCGCCTCCCGCGGCAGTACGCCCCCTACCACCTGCGCCTGGACTGGCTGATGTGGTTCGCCGGCATCTCGCCCGCCTACGCCCGGCCCTGGTTCCTGCCCTTCGTCGCCAGGCTGCTCGCCAACGACCCCGACACCCTCCGGCTGCTGCGCCACAACCCCTTCCCCGACGCCCCGCCGACCCACGTCCGGGCGACCCTCCACCTCTACCGGTTCACCGATTGGCGCGAACTGCGCGAAACCGGCGCCTGGTGGCACCGGACCGCGCTGCACGAGTACCTGGCGCCGGTCAGTCTCACCACCCTCGCCCGCTCCGGCTTCCGGCCGCCGCCCGGCCGCCGCTCCCGCACCGTGCCACTGGACGGCCTGCCCCGCCGGCCCGGACACCCGCCCGGCCCCACGCCGCACCACCCGCCCGGCCCTCCCGGGTAGCGGCCGGCCGGGCGGTGTGCGACGCCACACCGGTCCGTTGGGCGGTGGGTGCGTGCAAGGCTCGAACGGGCACCCGTATTCTTGGCCTCCACAACCGGCAGCCCGACCGCGCACCCCCCAGCCCCTTCCGCCGGGGCATTCGGTGCGTACCCGGTCCGCCTCCCCCTCGCCGCCCGCCCCGCCGCAGTCGCTCAGAACCGGACCTCACATGACAGTGCTTCACTCGCGCAACACCGACGCGGCCGACGCCGCCGGTGCCAACGCCGCCGACGCCGCCAGCAAGGCCACCGACGCCAACGACGCCACGGACGCCACGGACCTGGAGCAGACCCGCAGCCAGGCGGCGGACAGCGACCTCCGCGACGACCTCGGCCGTTACGCCGAACTCGGCGCCTTCACCCTCAGCGCCGAGACCCACGCCTGGTACGCCGCGGTCGACACCGTCGCCACCCCCGAGGACGCCCGCGCCGCCTCCACCGTCCTCGCCGAGCTGCGCGGCCGCGACCTCCAGCAGACCTGGGAGGCCGTCACCGCCCTCGCCGCCGACGCCAAGCTCGACGAGCCCGGCACGGTGGCCATCGCCGGCCTGTTCGCCGAAACCCTCCAGCGCGTCCACCAGACCTCCACCGTCCTGATCGGCGCCGCGTACGACGCCGACCTCGACGCGCTCGTCGCCGCCACCGCGGACCGCGCCTGGCGCCGCGAGCGCGGCGTCAAGCTGTCGTTCCTGAAGGTGCGGTCGCTGCGGAAGCAGGCCGCCGCGCTGGCCGTCGGCGGCCGCAAGGCCGGCCCCGAGGACCTGCACGAGGCCCTCGCCTCCGCCGAGGTCGAGCGCCGCGCCTGGGCCGTCCTCTCCCCGACCGGCACCCTGCCCGTCCCGCCGGCCGACGGCGCCCTGGCCGAACACACCGCGGCGGCCTTCGAGGCCATCGGCACCGGTCTGCGCGACCTCGCCCGCCTGCTGCCCGGCCACGACCTCGACGCGCTGCCGTTCGGCGAGCTCATCGACCTGGTCGAGCGCCTCGCCGCCGACGAGGGCACCCTCTACCGGCTCCCCACCATCCGCTCCCTGCGGGCCACGCTGGAGGAGGCCGGTCTCGGCGAGCTGCTCGCCGAACTGACCGACGCCCGCGCCGACCGCCGCGCCGCCGAGGCCGCCTACAACGCCCGCCAGGCCCTGGCCGGCGGCCAGCGCGACGGCCTGACCGGTCGGGAGGAGCCGGCGGTCGAGGCCGAGGCGGATGTCGAGGTGAAGGCGGAGGCCGCCGAGGTCGAGGCCGAGGCCGGGACCGTCGAGCCGGAGGTCACCGCCGAGGCCGCGGCCGAGCCGGAGGCCCTGACCGAGACCGAGATCGAGCCTGCGACCGAGGCTGAGCCCGCCGTCGAGGCCGAGGACGTTGCCGACGCCGAGGCCGACGCCGACGCTGCGGACGAGGTCACCGCCGAGCCGGAGGCCGCGTCGGACGTCGCGGCCGAGGAGCCCGCCGAGCAGCTCACGGCCGAGGAGCCCGCCGAGGCGAAGCCGCTCGTGATCAACCTCCCGGCGCCGTCCCCGGCCGCCGACGACCTGGTCGACGTCGCACCCGCGAAGGTCGAGCCGGTTGTGGCCGTGGAGCCCGAGGTCGAGGTTGCCGAGCCGGCCGCTGAGGTCGAGGTCGCCGCCGAGGTCGAGGCTGAGGTTGAGCCCGTTGCCGAGGTCGAGGCTGAGGCCGCTGTCGAGGCTGACGTCGAGCCGGTCGCCGCCGAGGAGCCCGTTGCCGAGGTCGAGGTGGCCGAGGTCGAGGTCGCCGCTGAGGTCGAGGTCGCGGAGCCGGTTGCGGAGGTCGTAGCCGAGGACGAGGGCCTCGCCGAGGTGGAGGCTGAGGTCGAGCCGGTCGCCGCCGAGGAGCCGGTTGCCGAGGTCGAGGTCGCCGAGCCGGCCGCCGAGGTCGAGCCCGTTGCCGAGGTGGAGCCCGAGGTCGAGCTCGTTACCGAGGTCGAGGCTGAGGTTGAGCCCGTTGCCGAGGTCGAGGCTGAGGTCGCCGTCGAGGCTGACGTCGAGCCGGCCGCCGCCGAAGAGCCCGAGCCCAAGCCCGAGCCCGAGGCCGTGGTGGCCGAGGAGCCCGAGCCCGTCGTCGAGGTGGAGCCCGTTACGGAGCCGGCCGCTGAGCCCGAGCCCGAGCCCGAGGCCAAGCCCGAGCCCGTTGCCAAGCCCGAGCCGGCCGCCGAGGCCAAGCCCGAGGCTCCGGCCGGGCGCCCGGAGAAGCCCGACTTCACGCCGGGCCGTCCGGTGACCGCCTACTCCGCCGACGAACTGCTCGCCGTGGTGCGGTGGGTGGACGGTGACGGGGTGGAGCGCAGCGAGGAGGAGCTGCTGCGGGCCGCGATGAAGGAGCTGGGCTTCGCCCGGCTCGGTCCGCGCATCAAGGAGGCGCTGGGCGCCGCCGTCACCGCCGCTCGCGGCTGACGCGCAGGCGACGGCAGGACGAAGGGGCCCGGTGGGGCGGCACGCGCCGCCCCACCGGGCCCTTCCTCGTGTCCGTTCCCGGGTGGCGGGCTCAGCCGGCCTTGTTCCAGGGGGCGCTGGACATCAGGGCCTTGACGTTGGCGACGTAGCTCGGGTTGGGGATGACCAGGCTGCCCGTGGTCGCGCCGGTGGCGGGGTCGGTGACGGTGTTGTAGTGCACGTTGCCCGCGCCCGCGTTGTACGCGGCGATGACCAGGTCGAGCAGCGGCGTCTTGCCGGTGGCCGGGTCGGGGGCGAGGTCGTACTTCCCGCCGAAGGAGGAGTCGCCGTAGTAGGCGACCAGCCAGTCGAGCAGCTGGGAGCCGAGCTGGACGTTGCCGTTCAGCGTCTTGGGGTCGGAGTCGGTCTTGAACTTGCTGTTCATCCAGCTCACCGTCGCCGGCATGACCTGCATGGTGCCGATGCCGCCGTCGCAGGCGAGGATGCCGGACTGCCAGCCGCTCTCCTGCCAGGCGATCGCCTTGACCAGGTTGGCCGGCAGCGGCGGGAGCTTGTCGGTGCCGCCGCTGCTGAGGTAGAGCGTGCGGGACTGGCCTGCGGCCGCGGCGAGTGCGGCGGCGACGGTCTCCTTGGGCTCGTCGGGCTGCGGCTTGCTCGGCGTGCAGCCGCTCTGCAGCGGCGGGACGTGCGGGGTGGCCGGCGCGGGCGGCGGCGGGGGTGCGACCGGCCCGGGCTTGGGGGTCGGCGCGGGGGCCGGGGCGACCACCGGCTGGGCGGGGGCCGGTGCGACCTTCGGCACCGCCGGGTCGGCGGGCTTCGTGGTGCCGGGTTTGGTGGTGCTGGCCGAGGCGGTGGGGCTGGGCTTGGCCGACTTGCTGCCGGTCGCGGACGGCGTGGCGCTCGCGCTCGGGCTGGCACTGGCCGTCGGGCTTGCCGAGGCGGTGTCGGCCGGTGCCGCGGACGGCGAGGCGTCCGCCGTCGTGGCCGCCGCCGTGGTCGGCGTCCCCCCGGCCGTGTCGTCCGCCTTCTTGCTGCCGCAGCCCGTGAGCAGCGCCGTGGACACGGCCGCCGCCGAGACCAGTACCAGCGCCTGCCGCGAAGCACGCACCTTCATAGGATTCCGCTCCCCCTTGCGTTCACCGGCCTACCCGGCGAGAGGGCGACATCCTACGATGATCGGATCACCGCACCGGCGCCCGGGGCCCGGACACGGTCCGGTACGAAACTCCCCGGGTGCGGACCGCCGCCTGCGCCCTCAGGGCCCGTCCGACGGATCCTGCCGCACCCGCCGGTCCAGCTGGGCCGCCAGCACCTCCGGTGCCTCCGCCAACGACGGGCCGTACCAGGTGAGATGGCGCCCGCTGACCAGGGCCGCCGGGACGCCGGGGAACGCCTCCGGGCCGTCCGCCGCCGTGAACCGGTAGGGCTCGTCCGGCAGCACCACCAACTCCGGCTCGGCGGCGAGGAGTTCCGGCAGCGGGATGGCCGGGTAGCGGTCCGGGTGGCCGGCGTGGAGCAGCTCGACGCCGAGGCGGCGCAGCAGGTCGCCGGCGAAGGTGTCACGGCCGAGCACCATCCAGGGCCGGCGCCAGACCGGCACGACGGCGCGGAGGGGCCGCGGCAGCGGACGGACGCCGGCCCAGGCGGCCTCGGCGGCGTCGAGCCAGGCCGGGCGGGGCAGGCCGCAGCCGAGGGTCAGCAGCCGGTCCAGTGAGCCGAACGCCTGCTCCAGCGTGCGGATGTCGGTGACCCAGACCGGTACTCCGGCCGCCCGCAGCGCGTCGAGGTCCGGACGGCGGTTCTCCTCGTCGTTGGCGACGACCAGGTCCGGGGCGAGGGCCAGGATCCGGCGCACGTCGGGGTTCTTGGTGCCGCCGATCCGCTCCGCCGTCAGACCGGCCGGGTGCGTGCACCAGTCGGTGACGCCGGCCAGCAGCCCGGGCGCGCTGGCGGCCACGGCCTCGCTCAGGGACGGCACCAGCGACACCACCCGCCGGACCGGCCCCGGCCCGAGCGGCACGGGCAGCCCGAGGTCGTCCGGCGGAGGAGCGGACGGAGGACGGGGAGGGAGAACGTGCGGCGCCACCCGATCACCCTGGGCCCACCCGGAACCCGGCGTCAAGCACCGCCTCCGCCGCGGTTCCCGGCAGCCCCGCGGACGGAGGTGGACTACCGTCACTCCATGGACGACGCCGCGCCGATGACAGCCCCGCCCGAGCCGACGCCCCTCTCCGAGTCGACTCCCCTGCCCGAGCCGACGACGCTCCTGCCCGAACCGGCGGGCCTCCTGCCCGAACCGACGACGCCCCACCCCGAACCGCCGGCCTTCCCTCCCCGTCCGGTCCGGGACGTCCGCGCCGTGTACGCCCGTCAGGCCGGCTGCCCCTCCGACCTCGCGGACGTCACGGTCGACTTCGAGCCCTGGGAGGACGGCTTCGCCTTCGAGGTGGCGGGCGACGCCACGGTGAGCGGCTCCCCCGAGCCCGGCGACCTGGCCGGCTTCCACGCGGCCCTGGCCGCCGGCATGCAGGAGGAGCTGGCCGGCCGGACGGCCGGGGGGAGGGTGGCGGTGGCCGTCGTGGTGCGCCGCACCGCCGTGCACGCGGTCGACTCGCGCGACCGGTCGTTCCACGAGGCCGGACGCCTCGCCGTGCGCCTGGCCTTCGAGCGGCTGGACGGCCCGCCGCCCCGGCCCAAGCGGCGCCGCGCCTGACGGGGCCCGCCCCCGCCGCCCCAACAGCGCACAAAGTCCCGGGAACCGGGCGGGGGCGGTGGCCGACTACCTGGTCCGGGTTCGTTGGACGGGCCCGAGCACGACCATTGACCAGGAGAGTTGTCATGCGCCCTCGCGTGTTCTGCGGTATCGCGGCCGCTGTCGCCCTGTTCGCCACGGCCTGCGGAAGCGGCGGTGGGGGCGGCACGGACGGCGGGAACGGCGGCGGTGACGGGAAGCCGGCCGCCGCCGGCGCGTTCCCGGTGAAGGTCGCCGACTGCGCGGGCAAGGAGACCACCGTCCAGCAGGCGCCCCGGAAGATCGTCACCAGCAACGCGGCCGGCCTGGAGATGCTGCTCCGGCTCGGCGCGGGCGACCGCGTCATCGGCACCGGATTCCCGCCCGGCAAGGGCGGCCTGCCGGCGCCGATCGACGACCAGGCCGCCAAGGTGCCGGTGCTGGGCGAGATGGGCATCGCCAAGGAGAAGCTGCTCGGCTCCGGCGCCGACCTCTACGTGGACGCCTTCGGCGCCATGCCGATGATGGGCGCGGCGGGCGCCGGGCCGAGCGAGGAGGAGTTCACCGCGGCCGGCATCAAGCACGTCTTCCTCCTCTCCACCGCCTGCGCCGGCACGCCCAAGGCCGCCAAGGGACCGCGCACCGACCTCGCCGAGGTGGAGAACGACATCCGCCGGCTCGGCGCCGTCACCGGCACGGGCACCAAGGCCGAGGAACTGGTCGCCGGGATGGAGCAGCAGATCGGCGAGGTGCGCACCGCGACCGCCGGCGTCCCCGCCGACCAGCGGCCCGGCTACTTCTTCTTCGACTTCGACGCCGGCACCAAGCAGCCGGTCGCCGCCTGCGGCCGGCAGGTCGCCAACGCGGTGATCACCCTCGCCGGCGCCCGCAACGTCTTCGCCGACTGCGACGCCGACTTCAAGCCGGTCTCCTGGGAGGACGTCGTCGCCAGGAACCCGGACTGGATCCAGCTCGCCGTCCGCACCCGCGGCACCGAGGAGGAGACCCGCAAGGCCTTCGACGAGGCCGAGGCCTTCCTGAAGGGCTTCCCCGCCACCCAGGGCCTGAAGGCCGTCAAGGACGGCAGGTTCCTGCGGATCGGCTCCGAGGCCACCACCATCGCCGGGGTCCGCAACGCCGACACCGTCCGGCAGATCGCCGCCACCGTCCACCCGACCCTCGTCAAGAACGGCCAGTAGACCGTGGCAACGGCCACCACGACCACCACCGCCGAGCGGCCCCGGACGCGCACCCTGCGCGCCGGGCCGCTCGCGGCCGTGCTCCTCCTCGCCCTGGTCGCCGCGCTGACCGCCGCCGTCTCGCTCGGGTCGGTGGACATCCCGCCCGGCGAGGTCTGGTCGGTGGTCGCCCACCGGCTCACCGGCCGGACGCCGGACCCCGGCACCCGGGACCTCATCGTCTGGCAGCTGCGCGTCCCCCGTGCCCTGCTGGCCGCCATGGTCGGAGCCGGGCTCGGCCTGGTCGGCACCGCCGTCCAGGCCCTCGTCCGCAACCCGCTCGCCGACCCCTACCTGCTCGGCATCTCCTCCGGCGCCTCCCTCGGCGCCGTCGCGGTGATCGTCCTCGGCAGCGGGCTCGGCCTGGAACTCGCCTTCGGCAGCGCCCTCGGCCTGACCATCTCGCTCGCCGCCTTCCTCGGCGCGCTCGCCGCGTTCTCCCTGGTCTGGCTGCTGGCCCGGCGCGGCGGCGGCTTCTCACCGCTGCGCCTCGTCCTGGCCGGCATCGGCATCGGCCAGTTCCTCACCGGCTTCACCAGCTACCTCGTCCTGCAGACCCGCGACGAACAGCAGACCAGGGGCGTCCTGTTCTGGCTGATGGGCAGCCTCAGCGGCGCCGTCTGGGCCCAACTCGCCGTCCCCGCCGCTGCCGTGGCCCTCGGGCTGGCCCTGCTCCAGGCCCGCGCCCGGGGGCTGAACGCCCTCCTGATGGGCGACGAGACCGCGGCCGGACTCGGCATCGACGTCACCCGGCTGCGCCGCGAGATCTTCGTCGTCACCAGCGTGCTGACCGGCGTGCTGGTCGCCGTCTCCGGGGCGATCGGCTTCGTCGGACTGATGGTCCCGCACGTGTGCCGGCTGCTGGTCGGCGGCGACCACCGCCGGCTGCTGCCGCTCTCCGCCCTCACCGGGGCGGTGCTGCTGGTCGTCGTCGACACCCTCGCCCGCACCGCGCTGGACACCCAGGAACTGCCGATCGGCGTCGTCACCGCCCTGCTCGGCGCACCCACCCTGCTCTACCTGCTGGACCGACGACTGGAGCGGAATTGAGGATCGCGGTCGAGGACCTGAGCGTCACCCTGTCCGGGCGGACGGTGGTGGCGGGCGTCCACCTGGTCGCCAAGGAGGGCGAGATCGCCGGGCTGGTGGGGCCGAACGGCAGCGGCAAGTCCAGCCTGCTGCGCACCGTCTACCGGCACCTGAAGCCGAGCGCCGGGCGGGTGCTGCTGGCCGGCCGGGAGCTGTCCGGGCTGACCCCCGGCGAGTCCGCCCGGCACATCGCGGCGCTGCCCCAGGAACGCGGCGGGGACTTCGAGTTGACCGTCCGCGAGGTGGTGGCGATGGGCCGCACCCCGTACAAGCGGGCGTTCGCGGCGGACGACGCCGAGGACCACCGGATCGTCGACGACGCACTGCAGCGGGTCGGGATGGCGGCGGAGGACGGCCGGCGGTTCGCCCAGCTCTCCGGCGGCGAGCGCCAACGCGTTCTGCTGGCACGGGCCCTGGCCCAGCAGCCGGACGTCCTGGTGCTGGACGAACCGACCAACCACCTGGACGTCCGGCACCAGGTCGAACTCCTCGCGCTGCTGCGGGAACAGCGCCGCACCACCCTGGTCGCACTGCACGACCTCAACGCGGCGGCCTCGGTCTGCGACCGGCTGCACGTCCTGCACCGCGGCACCCTGGTGGCCTCCGGGGCGCCGCGCGACGTCCTGACCGCCGAGCTGCTCGCCGAGGTGTTCGGCGTGCGGGCGGCGGTGGTCGAACACCCGCTCACCGGTGACCCGTTGATCGCGTTCGATCACCGCACGCCCGCCTCGTCGTCAGACCTTCCGGGGCTTCCGGGGCTGCGGACGCGCCAGGGGCCTCCGGGGCTCCCCGGCACGCCGGAGCCTGCGGAAGCTCCTGCTCCTGCTGTGGGGCTGACGCAGCCTCAGGAGGTTTCGTAGTGGCTCGGGCGGCCGTTGCGCTCGACCAGGCGGCCGGCCCTCGCCGCGTCGTCGCTGCGCAGCAACTCCCAGCCGCCGTCGGGGCGGTGGAGCACCGACGAGTGCCACGGCGTCATCCACACGTCGGCGTGGTCCAGCAGCCGGATGCCGAACTTGAGCACGCCGGCCTTCTGCGGGTGGATGGAGAGACGGAACGAGCGCGGGTGCTGTTCGGCGATCAGGTCGCCCCAGGCGCGGCTGCGCTGGATGACGCCGTAGGCGCGCTGGCGGCAGTCGCGCTGCAGGGCGGACTTGGTGCCCTCGAAGCCGAAGGTGTCCTCGGTGAGGAAGCGGGTGATGCCGCGGTAGAGCTTCAGCGTCTCCTCGTCGGTCATCACCTGCTCGCGCAGCTCCTCCTTGGTCGGCGCGTACTGGGCGTGCACCCGGGCGCGCTTCTCGTCGAAGGGCAGGTCACCGAGGACGGCCCGCAGGTCGAAGGTGGCGAGGTGGGTCAGGCCCTCGCGCTCGATCATCGCGGACAGCTCGTCGGAGTACTCGTCGATGTGGTCGTCGGGCACGTGGATGAGGTCGCCGAAGATGTGCCCGTCGGAGCAGATCAGGATCTGCGCGCCGGGCGCGTAGAGCTTGCCGATCTCCTCGCAGAGCCCGTTGAGGAAGGTGAGCGAGAGGCGCTCGCCCTCGTCGGGCAGGTGGCCGAGCACCTTGGCGAGGTTGGGCGACTTGCACGGGAAGCCGGGCAGGGTGAACAGGATCCGGTCCCCGGCCGTGATGAAGTCGGCCAACTGCTCCAGCTGGAGCGGGAAGTCGGCGGGCGTGGCGTCCAGTTCGGGGTCGGAGGCGCGGCGGTGCGGCAGCAGCAGGTCGACGATCCCGGCGGAGATGCGGGCGACCTCCTGCGGGTCGGTGACCGCGCCGGCCCGGGCGCCGGCGGACTGCCCGGCGGAGGCGGACGGGACGGTGGATGCGGACTGCTCGACGGAAGCGGACTGGTCGAGGTTCTGGGACTCGGCGGAAACGGTGCCGGCGGGCGGCATGGTGGTCCTCCACGGAACGGAATGCGGGCTTCTGGGCAGGCGTAGCCACGCCCCGGCGCTGTCGCCGGGACGCTGAGGGGGGATGGCCGGGGAATCGGGCGGGTTCAGACCCGCTCGTCGTAGTCGACCGGCAGCCTGTTCACCCCCCGGGCGAGGACGGCGGGCACCCAGGCGAGCGCGTCGATCTCCTCGCCCGGCGTCCGGGCCGGACGCAGCCCGGGCAGCCGGGCGAGCAGGGTGCCGATGGCGACCTGGAGTTCGACCCGGGCCAGCGCGGCGCCGGGGCAGTAGTGGATGCCGTGGCCGAAGGCCAGGTGGGCGTTGGGGGAGCGGTCGAAGTCGAGGACGTCGGCGTCCGGGAACTGCTCGTCGTCGCGGTTGGCCGCGCAGAGCGAGACGATCACGGAGTCGCCGGCCGGGACCGCGGTCCCGTGCAGGTCGCTGTCCTCGGCGAAGAAGCGCCAGGTGGTGAGCTCGAACGCGGAGTCGTGGCGCAGCAGTTCCTCGATCGCGCGGGTGAGCAGGGCCGGGTCGGCGGCGATGCCGTCGCGCAGCCCGGCGAGCTGCCCGGGGCGGCGCAGCAGGGTGATCAGCATCGTGGTGATCTGGTTGGTCACCGGCTCCTGTCCGGCGACCAGCAGCTGGAACACCATCGAGTCGAGCTCCTCGGGGCTCAACTCGCCTGCGTCGCAGGCGGCGACGAGCCGGCCGAGCAGGTCGACGTCGGGCCCGGCCGGGTCGTGGTGGGCGCGCTTGTGCGCCACCACGTCGGCGATGTAGCCCTGCAGGCCGCGCAGCCGGCCCTCGTAGGCGGGGCGTCCCGGGTCGAGCGGGCCGACCGGCTGCACGACCTTGCCCCAGTCGCGGTCGAAGCGGACGGCCAGCTCCTGCGGCAGGCCGATCGCCTCGGCGAGCACCCGGAACGGGAAGTGGGCCGCGAAGCCGGCCACCAGGTCGGCGCCGCCGTGCGCCGGCAGCTCGTCGACCAGGGCGTCGGCGAGTTCCTGGATGCGCGGACGCAGCGCCTCCGCCCGGCGCGGGGTGAAGGCGTCCAGCACCAGTCTGCGCATCTGCGTGTGCTTCGGCGGGTCCTGGTGCAGCAGGTGGACCTGCAGCTGGGAGTGCTGCGGCTCCGGCATGATCGAGGCGAGCTTGCGCCAGCCCTCGTTCCCCAGGGAGTGGTTCTTGCCGAGGCGCGGGTCGTTGAGGGTCTCGTGCGCGGCCTTGTAGCCGGTGACCAGCCAGGCGGTGATGCCGCTCGGGAACTTCACCCGGTGGACGGGGCCGGCCTGGCGCATCTGCCGGTAGAGCGGATAGGGGTCGCTCTTGTACTCCGGGCCGAGCAGCGGCACCGGATCGGGGAGCCGGTCGTATCCGAACGGGCACCGCGGCGCGTCGTCGGCCGGGCTCCCCGTGGTCGGATCGTGGACGGTGTCGGTCATGCGGGTGTTCCTCCGGTCGGGATTGTGGTGCGCACGGGGTGACTGTTCGTCAGCGACCCGCGCGGTCGGTGCGGTCGGTACTGGCGGCGCCGGCCGTTCCGGGGGTTCCGGTGGGGCCGGCGGACCGGGCGCCACCGGTGGTGCCGGTGGCCCCGGCGGATCCGGTGGCGCGGTCGGTGCGGGTGACGCTCACGGTGCGGTGGTGCAGGGAGAGGAGGGCCACGGCCGTGACGGCGGCCAGCGTGGCGAGGACCAGTCCGGCCCGGGCGCCCGTGTCGGCGGCGTCGCCGAACAGCGTGGCGGCCGTGGCGAGCGCCGGTCCGAGGGCGAATCCGAGGCTGCGGGCCAGCTGGACGGCCGAGCCGGCGGTGGCCAGCTGCTCGGGCCGGGCGGCGGACATCACCAGCGCCTGGACCGGGCCGCCGTTGAGGCCCATGCCGACGCCGGCGAGCGCGAGCCGCCACGCGATGTCCAGGGGCGACCAGCCGCCGTCCAGCGGGACGAGCAGCAGCATGCCGAAGGCGGTGACGGACGCGCCGGTCAGCGCGGTCGGCCGGGCGCCCCAGCGGTCGGCCAGCCGCCCGCCGAACCGGCCGGCCACCACCATGCCGAGCGGGAACGCCAGCATGGTCAGCGCGGTGGTGGTGGCGCTGATCCCGTCGTCCCGGCGCAGGTGCTGGGCGAGCAGGTAGTGGTTGGCGGCGAAGCCGGCCGCGAGCGCCAGCACCGAGCCGTTGACGGCGGCGGTGCGGGACTCGCGCAGCACGCCGGCGACCGGCCGCCCGCCGGGGCGGCGCAGCCAGAACACCACCAGCGGTGCGGCGGGCAGCGCCAGCAGCAGCCAGACCGGTGCGTCGGGCGCGAGGGTGAGGCCGAGCAGCACCGCGGCCACCGCCGAGCCGATCAGGGCGGCGTCGCCGAGCGAACCCCGGTCGGGCAGCCGCAGCCGCCCGCCGCGCGGGGCGTTCCGGTATGCGATCACCAGCGCGGCCAGGCAGATCGGCAGCTTGACCAGGAAGATCGCCCGCCAGCCGACGTGGTCGAGCAGCACGCCGCCGAGGACGGGCCCGGTGACGGCGCCGAGCGGGCCGAGGGTGGCGGGCACGCTCATCGCCCGTCCGCGCAGCTCCGGCCGGACGGCCGTGGCGGCCAGCACCGGCATCAGCACGAACAGCACCGCGCCGAAGGCGCCCTGGGCGAGCCGAGCGGCCACCAGCCAGCCCGCCCACGGGGCGAGGGCGGCGAGCACGCTGCAGGCCGCGAAGCAGGTGACCGCCAGCAGCAGCGCGGAGCGGGTGCCCACCTGGTCGAGCCAGCGCCCGGCGGGCAGCAGCAGGGCCACCAGCGGGAGCTGGTAGCCGAGCACGGCCCACTGTGCGGTGGTCGGGGAGACGTGCAGGCCGTCCGCGATGTCGGTGAGGGCCAGGTTGACCACGTTCATGTCGAGCATCGCCACGAAGGAGAGCAGCCCCGCGGCCACGACCAGGCTCCACCGGTCCGCCGGTTGTGCCTGGCCCTTGGTCAGGCCTCCGGTGGCCAGCGGCTGTTGCGCTGACATGGCTCTCCTCCGATTCCCCGTTGCGTGCCGGACGCCGCCTCGGCGGCGGGGTCCGGTACAGCAGTCGGGCGCACAGCAGCTCCAGTTCCGAACAGGTGAAGGAATTTTTGCGGTTGGCCGGATTCTGCCGTTCGTGGCCGATCCTTTTCGCGGCGGGGGAGTGGTCTGGACCGCCGGAGGGGGAGGCTCCGCCACGGGGAAGGCTGCGCGCCCGGGGGGCGGGGACCCGTTCGGCGGAAACCGCCGGGTGCCGGAAATAGGCGCGCCCGGTCCGGGGTTGGAGCCAGGCACGACCAGAGACGAGCGGCCGGTACGACCCCGGCCGGGGCGGTTCGGAGGGACACTCATGAAGATCGGCATCATCGGCGCGGGCAACATCGGCGGCAACCTCACCCGCCGCCTCACCGCGCTCGGACACGAGGTCGCGGTGGCCAACTCGCGCGGCCCGCAGAGCCTCGCCGCACTCGCCGAGGAGACCGGCGCCACCCCGGTCACCGCGGCGGAGGCGGCCCGCGGCGCCCGGGTGGTGGTGGTCACCGTGCCGCTGAAGAACGTGCCGGACCTGCCGTCAGGCCTGTTCGACGAGGCCGCCGAGGGCGTCGCCGTGATCGACACCGGCAACTACTACCCGCAGCAGCGGGACGGCCGGATCGCCGGCATCGAGGACGACGGCCTGACCGAGAGCCGCTGGACGGAGCGGCACCTCGGCCACCCGGTGATCAAGGCCTTCAACGGCACCTATGCGGAGGACATCCTGGGCCGGCCGCGCCCGCAGGGCGACCCGGAGCGGATGGCCCTGCCGGTGGCCGGGGACGACGAGGCGGCCAAGCAGGTCGTCCGCGGCCTGATCGACGAGCTGGGCTTCGACACCGTCGACGCCGGCGGGATCGACGACTCCTGGCGCCAGCAGCCCGACACCCCCGTCTACGGCCTGCGGGGCGGGGTGGACGCGGTGGTCGGGGCGCTCGCCGCGGCGTCGCCGGAGCGGCCCGCGTCCTTCCGCGGCTGACGCGGGGCCGACCTGGGGCTGACCCGCGGCCGACCGGTCCTCGAAGGGCAGGGCCAGCGCGTTGCCCTCCATGGCGACCGCCGACGCACCCTCGGGCGCCTCGCCGGC
>NZ_JBEYVJ010000156.1:0-16651 GCF_040643935.1 Kitasatospora sp. NPDC047058
TGGCCCGGGTGGAGCAGTCCGCCTACGACAGCGCCGTCACCGACTGGGAGCGCTACCGCTCCTTCGAGCGGATGTGAGCGCGGGTGAGCGGAGCCCGGGTCTACCTCGTCGACGTCGCGGCCGCTCCGGCGAAGGAGCTCGCCGGGCGGATCGGCGGCGTCGCACACGTCGCGGACCTCTCCGACCCGGAGGCGGTGGAGGCGCTGCCGGACGACGCCGACATCGTGGTCAACAACGCCGGCCTCCAACACGTCGCGCCCGTGCACGAGTTCCCGCCCGACCGGTTCACGCTGATCCAGCGGGTGATGGTCGAGGCCCCGTTCCGCATCCTGCGCCGCACCCTGCCGCACATGTACGGGCAGGAGTGGGGGCGGGTGGTCAACATCTCCTCCGTCCACGGTCTGCGCGCCAGCCCCTTCAAGTCGGCGTACGTGACCGCCAAGCACGCGCTGGAGGGGCTGAGCAAGACGGTCGCCCTGGAGGGCGCGCCGTTCGGCGTCACCAGCAACTGCATCAACCCGGGGTACGTCCGCACCCCGCTGGTGGAGCGGCAGATCGCCGACCAGGCACTGGCGCACGGCATCCGCGAGGACGAGGTGGTGGAGCGGATCATGCTCGACCGCACCGCCGTCAAGCGCCTCATCGAGCCCGACGAGGTGGCCCGGCTCGCCGTCTGGCTCTGCTCCCCGCACGCCTCCTACATCACCGGCGCCAGCCTCCCCGTCGACGGCGGCTGGACGGCGCACTGATCGGCGCGGCGGAAACGGACGCTGGCCGACCGCCACACGTCCCCGTCCCCCACATCGGGCGGCACGAGTATGTGCTCCGCCCACATGGGCCGCCGCCCGGCGAATTCCTACCTTGTGGCAACACCGACCCCCGTCCGGAAGTGGTGACCCATGAGCGGCTCCGACGCCCCGAACAACACGAGAGCCTCACTGCCACGCGTCGTGGCCGCGAGCCTCATCGGAACGACCATCGAGTGGTACGACTATTTCCTGTACGGCACGGCCGCCGCGCTCGTGTTCGGCAAGCTGTTCTTCCCGACCAGTGATCCGCTGACCGGGACGCTGCTCTCCTTCCTCACCTACGCGATCGGCTTCGCGGCACGGCCGCTCGGGGCGCTGGTCTTCGGGCACTTCGGGGACCGGGTCGGGCGGAAGAAGCTGCTGGTGGTGAGCCTGCTGCTGATGGGCGGGTCGACCACGCTGATCGGGCTGCTGCCGACGTACGACTCGGTCGGGGCGGCCGCGCCGGTGCTGCTGACCGCGCTGCGGCTGGTCCAGGGGTTCGCGCTCGGCGGCGAGTGGGGCGGCGCGGTGCTGCTGGTGTCGGAGCACGGCGACCAGCGGCGGCGGGGCTTCTGGGCGTCCTGGCCGCAGGGCGGGGCACCGGCCGGGAACCTGCTGGCGGCGGGCGTCCTCTCGCTGCTGACCACCGTGCAGTCCGACGCGACCTTCCTCTCCTGGGGCTGGCGGGTGCCGTTCCTGCTCTCGGCGGTGCTGGTCGCGGTCGGGATGTGGATCCGGCTGGCGGTGGACGAGTCGCCGCTGTTCAAGCAGGCGCTGGCCGCCGCCGGAGCCCGGCAGCAGGCCGAACAGCCGCCGCTGGTGGCGGTGCTGCGGCACCACTGGCGCGAGGTGCTGGTGGCGATGGGCGCGCGGATGGCGGAGAACATCTCCTACTACGTGATGACCACGTTCGTCCTGGCGTACGCCGTGACGCACGCGCACTTCGCCAAACAGACCGCACTGAACGCGGTGCTGATCGCCTCGGCCGTCCAGTTCGCGCTGATCCCCGTGTTCGGGGCGCTCTCCGACCGGGTCGGGCGCCGGCCGGTGTACCTGGTGGGCGCGGTGGGCGTCGGCATCTGGGCGTTCGTCTTCTTCGGGCTGGTGGACACCCGGTCCTTCGGCTCGCTCCTGCTGGCGGTCACCGTCGGACTGGTCTTCCACAGCGCGATGTACGCGCCGCAAGCGGCCTTCTTCTCCGAGCTGTTCGCGACCCGGATGCGGTACTCGGGCGCGTCGATCGGCGCCCAGTTCGCCTCGGTGGCGGCCGGCGCACCGGCGCCGCTGATCGCGACCGCGCTGCTCAAGGACTACGGCAGCACCACCCCGATCGCGGTCTACGTGGCGATCGCGGCGGCGCTCACCGTCCTCGCGGTGCTCTGCGGCCGGGAGACCCGGGGCGCCGACCTCACCGAGGCCGAGGCCGCGGCGGCGTCCGCGGGCGGAACGGGCGAGCAGGCCGCGGCGGGGAAGGCCGCGACCGTCTGACGCCCCGGCAACCGGCGCTCGCCCTCCGGCGAGCGCCGGCCTGTCGCGGCTCTGGCGTAGCATCGCGCTTCCCGTTCACTGCCGATTGGCGGCCCGCACCATGAACGACCCGCACACCAGCGCGGCACCGGCCCTGCGGCGGCTGCTCGACCTGCTCGCCTCCGGCGCCGCCACCGAGGACTTCGCCGACGTGCTGGCCGACGCCCGCCGGCAGGGGGCACCCGCCGCCGTCCTGAGCGAGATCGACGGCGCCACCTGGCAGGCGCTGCGGGTGCACCGGACGCTGCGTCAGCACCGCCGCCGGGAGGCCGAGCTGACGGCCCTGTTCGACACCGCGGGGGACCTCGCGGCCTCCCGCGACCTCGACACCGTGCTGCAGGCGATCGTCCGCCGGGCCCGGATGCTGCTGGGCACCGACACCGCGTACCTGACCCTCCCGGACGAGGCGGCCGGCGACACCTACATGCGCGTCACCGACGGCTCCGTCTCGGTGCTCTTCCAGACCCTGCGACTCAGTCTCGGCGACGGCCTCGGCGGCCTGGTCGCCCAGACCGCCCGCCCGTACGCGACCCCCGACTACCGCACGGACGAACGCTTCCACCACACCGGCACGATCGACGCGGGCGTGCTGGACGAGGGCCTGGTGGCGATCATCGGGGTGCCGCTGCTGCTCGGCGGGCAGGTGATCGGCGTCCTGTTCGCCGCCGACCGCTCCCCGCGCGCCTTCTCCCCCGACGAGGTCGCGCTGCTCTGCACGCTGGCCGCGCACGCCGCGATCGCGCTGGACACCGCCAAGTCGCTGGCCGACACCCGGGCCGCCCTCGCCGAGCTGAACGGCGCCAACGAGCTGATCCGGGCCCACTCAGCCGCCGTCCAGCGCGCCGAGCAGGGCCACGACCGGCTCACCGACCTGGTGCTGCGCGGCGCCGCGGTACCGGACGTGGCCGCCGCGGTGGCCGTCCTGCTGGGCGGCGAGATAGCCGTGCTGGACACCGGCGGCGAGCCGCTGGCCGGCCGGGCCGCGCCCGCCGGGGGCCTGGCCGGGGCGGTCGCCGCGTCCCGCGCCGAGGGCCGGTCGGTGCGGCACGGCGACGCCTGGGTCTGCGCGGTGCTGGCCGGCCAGGAACCGCTGGGCACGCTGGTCCTGCTCGGCCGGCCGGACCTGGACGACGCCGACCGGCGGCTGTTCGAGCGGGCCGGCGTGGTCACCGCGCTGCTCCTGCTGCTGCGCCGCTCGGTGGCCGAGACCGAGAACCGGGTCCGCGGCGAACTGCTCGCCGACGTGCTGACCGCCCCCGGACGCGACCCGGCCGGCCTCACCGCGCGCGGCCGCCGGCTGGGCGTGGACCTCGGCCGCCCGCACCTGGTGCTGGTCGCCGAGCCGGCCGTTGCCGCCGGCAGCCCGGGCACCGCGGGAAGCACCACCCCGGGCACCGCAGGAGGCACCGCCCAGGGCACCGCAGGAGGCACCGCCCCGGCCGCGGCCGCCGCCACCGACCGCGGCCGGCTGGCGGGCGCCGCCGGCCGGTACCTGTTCGGCTCGCGCGGCATCAGCGCCGAGCACGGCGAGGCCGTCGTCCTGCTGGTCCCGGACGACGGCTCGGCCGGCGCCCCGCAGGCCGCGGCCGAGCAGGCCGCCGAGCGGCTCGCCCGGCTGGCCGGGTTCCCGGTCACCGTCGGCGCGGGCCGGCCGGCCGCCGGACCGGTGGCGCTGGCCGCCTCGTACGCCGAGGGCCTGCGCTGCGTCCGCGCGCTGCGGGTGCTCGGCCGGGCCGGGGACGGCGCCTCGGCCCGGGCGCTCGGCTTCCTCGGCGTCCTGCTCGGCGACGGCCACGACGTGGACGGCTTCGTCGGCGCGACGCTCGGCCCGCTGCTGGACTACGACGCCCGCCGCGGCACCGAGCTGGTGCGCACCCTGCGCGCGTACTTCGACTGCGGCGGCAGCCTGACCCGGGCCAAGGACGAGCTGCACGTCCACGTGAACACCGTGGTGCAGCGGCTGGACCGGGTCGAGGTGCTGCTCGGGCAGGACTGGAACCACCCCGAGCGCGCGCTGGAGCTCCAGCTGGCCCTGCGGCTGCAGCTGCTGTCGGGGGCCTGAACGAGTCCCGGACGCCCGGGCGTACAGTGGCGAGGTTGGTCTCGAACGCCCGGCAAGGAGCGGTTGGTGAGCGAGAACGTGCGTTTTGTGCGCTTGGGCATGGGCGAGGGCGCCGTCCCGTACCAGGAGGCCTGGGCGGAGCAGCAGCGGCTGCACGCCCTGCGGGTCGCGGACGAGATCCCCGACACCGTGCTGCTGCTGGAGCACCCGCCCGTGTACACGATGGGCCGGCGCACCAACCCGGCCGACCTCCCGCTGGACGGCACCCCGGTGGTCGAGGTCAACCGCGGCGGCGAGATCACCTGGCACGGCCCCGGCCAGCTGGTCGGCTACCCGATCGTGAAGCTCCCCGAGCCGATGGACGTCGTCGCGTACGTGCGCCGGCTGGAGGAGGCGCTGATCCGCGCCTGCGGCGAGGTCGGCGTGGAGACCACCCGGGTCGAGGGCCGCAGCGGCGTCTGGGTGCTCGGCGAGACCATCCCGGACGCGGTGGTCGACCCGTCGCAGGTCGTCGACATCGGCAGGCTGACCCTGCGGATGGGCCTGCCGCTCGGCATCGACCCGCGGCTGGCCGGCCCGGAGTACGCGCCGTCCAACGCCGGGCAGCGCGGCGACGACCGCAAGCTCGCCGCGATCGGCGTGCGGGTCTCGCGCGGGGTGACCATGCACGGCTTCTCGCTGAACTGCAACCCGGACATGACCTGGTTCGACCGGATCGTGCCGTGCGGCATCCGGGACGCGGGCGTGGCCTCGCTCTCCGGCGAGCTGGGCCGGGACTTCCCGGTCACCGAGTCGCTGTCCGTGGTCGAGAAGCACCTGGCGGACGTGTTCGCCGAACTGCCGGAGCCGGCGCTCGGCCGCTAGCGGCCGTCCGGCGAGGCACGCCGGACCGCCGCCGGCCCCGGGAATCCCGGCGGTCCCGGGGAATCTACCCGCCGGTAGCCCTGTTGCCTGCGATTGCGGGCCGCAGGCCCGGCGGAGGCCGTACAAGCACAGGCGTACCCTGGGGGTACCCCGTCTAGTTCTAGGAGTCGCACGTGTCCGCTGTCGCGCCCGACGGCAGGAAGCTTCTCCGCCTGGAGGTCCGCAACAGCGAGACCCCCATCGAGCGGAAGCCCGAGTGGATCAAGACCCGCGCGAAGATGGGCCCGGAGTACAACGCCCTCCAGTCGCTGGTGAAGAAGGAGGGGCTGCACACGGTCTGCCAGGAGGCCGGCTGCCCCAACATCTTCGAGTGCTGGGAGGACCGCGAGGCCACCTTCCTCATCGGCGGTGACCAGTGCACCCGCCGCTGCGACTTCTGTCAGATCGACACCGGCAAGCCCGCCGAGTTCGACCGCGACGAGCCGCGCCGCGTTGCCGAGTCCATCGTGACCATGGACCTCAACTACGCCACCATCACCGGCGTCGCCCGTGACGACCTGGAGGACGGCGGCGCCTGGCTGTACGCCGAGACCGTGCGCCAGGTGCACGCGATGACGGCCGGCCGCGAGGGCGGCCGCACCGGCGTCGAGCTGCTCATCCCCGACTTCAACGCGGTTCCCGAGCAGCTGGCCGAGGTCTTCTCGTCCCGCCCCGAGGTGCTGGCGCACAACGTCGAGACCGTGCCCCGGATCTTCAAGCGGATCCGGCCCGCGTTCCGCTACGAGCGCTCGCTGGACGTCATCACCCAGGCCCGCGCGGCCGGGCTGGTCACCAAGTCCAACCTGATCCTGGGCATGGGCGAGACCCGCGAGGAGGTCAGCCAGGCGCTGGCCGACCTGGTCGGCGCCGGCTGCGAGCTGATCACCATCACCCAGTACCTCCGCCCCTCGCTGCGCCACCACCCGGTGGAGCGCTGGGTGAAGCCGCACGAGTTCGTCGAGCTCCAGCAGGAGGCCGAGGAGCTCGGCTTCGCCGGGGTCATGTCCGGCCCGCTGGTGCGCTCCTCGTACCGCGCCGGGCGGCTCTACCGGCAGGCGCTGGAGCACCGCGCGAAGGCCGCGGTCTGACGACGGCCGCACACCGTGGGCACCTGGAGGGCGGGGCTTCGGCTCCGCCCTCCGGCGTCCCGGGGCTGCGCCCTCCGGGGTGCCGGCGCTCCGCCTTCCGGGTTGCCGGGGTTCACCGGGCTTTGACGGCCGGGTCACCGACTGGTAACACGGGGTGGTGACGATGGGACCGTTCGAATCATTTCCACCACGAGGGGAGTCGTTCGACATGCAGGTCCACATGCAGGCCGGGATCCGGTCGGTGGGCACCGCACTGCGGCTGGCCGAGAGCGTGCTGCTCGCCGGCGGCCAGCGCCAGGCCCGGCGCAACGCCTGGGCCGCGGTCTGCGAGAACCGCCGGTACGCGGCGGACCGGGAGCGGGACGGGCGCACCGCCGGACCGGCCGCGGAGTCCGCACGCCGTTGACGCGCCGTGCCGCCTTCGTACCCGTACGGAGCCACCCGGGTCTACCTGGTCACGGTTCGGGACGAACGGGCACCCGGGCTTGGATATCCCGTACCCACGCCACGTACCATGAGCCTTATGGCGAGGGAAACATCCGAGAACCCCGGGCGACTGAAGCAGATCCGCCTGGCATACACCATGACCAAGAAGGTCGACACCAAGATCGGCCTGATCATCGCCGGCGTCGGCCTGCTGACCTTCGGCGTGTTCCTCGCCATCGGCTTCGCGATCGACCACCCTGTCTACCTGGGCATCCTGGGCTTCATCGTGGCCTTCCTGGCCATGGCGATCGTCTTCGGGCGCCGGGCCGAGCGCGCCGCGTTCGGTCAGATGGAGGGGCAGCCGGGAGCCGTCGCGGCGGTGCTGAACAACATCCGGCGCGGCTGGAGCGCCAGCTCCACCCCGGTGGCGGTGACCCGTAACCAGGACGCGGTCTACCGCGCCGTGGGCCGGGCCGGCATCGCGCTGATCGGCGAGGGCAACCCGAACCGGGTGCGCCCGCTGCTGGCGTCCGAGAAGAAGAAGATGGCCCGGGTCGTCGGCGACGTGCCGGTGCACGACATCATGGTGGGCGACGGCGAGGGCGAGATCCCGCTCAAGAAGCTGCAGATCCACCTGATGCGCCTGCCGCGCGCCATCACCCCGGCCCAGGTCACCGAGACCAACGACCGGCTGCGCGCGCTGGGCGACCTGCTCTCCAAGGCGCCGATCCCCAAGGGCCCGATGCCCAAGGGCGCCCGGATGCCCAAGGGCGGCCAGGTCCGCTGACCCACCCCTCCCCATTCGTGAAACGGCCCCGCCGCGGAAGCTCCGCGGCGGGGCCGTTCGACGTTCCCGCTCCTCGGGGCGGCGCCCCCGGGTGGCGTCTCCGGGCGGCCGTCTACCGGGGACGGTCAGATGCGGACCTCGACGGTGCCGACCGCCTTGTCGTGCAGGCCGCGGGTGTCACGGTCCCAGACCAGGGCCGGCACCAGCAGGCAGAGCAGCAGGGTGCGCAGCAGCACCTGCGGGATGGTGGCGCGGCTGCCGTCCAGGCGGACCACCCGCAGGCCGAACAGGCGCTTGCCGACGGTCGTGCCGGTGGTGGCGAGCAGCAGCACGGTCACGGTGAAGAACAGCGGGGTGGTCCACATGTTGGCCGAGCCCGGGGAGCCCTTGGCGATCAGCCCGAAGGCGACCAGCGAGACCAGCCAGCCGTCGACGAACACCGCGCCCAGCCGGCGGCCCGGGCCGGCCACCGAGCCGGAGCCCTCCTTGGGCAGTCCGAGGCGCTCACCGCGGTAGCCGAAGTCGGCGCCCATCTTCTCGGCGGCCGCCTTCGGGCCGTCGATCCACGATCCCAACGCTTCTCTGGTGTCCACGAATCCACACTAACCGGGCGCACGGTCCGGGCCTGCACCGCCTCCCCGTGCCGCCGCCGCGCCGTCTCCACCGGAGGGTGAATCGCGGCCGCCGGCGCTTCCCGAGTGGTCCAGACCACCTGGCGGACGCAGGCCGCACAGGCGTAGCGTTTTGCCCCGGAGCGTACGGCTTTGCCGCCCGTTCGAGGGTGGCGGTTAACATTCAGGAAACGACCGGGTCACCGGTTGGAAACGGGCCATTCCTAGGGTGACCCCAACCGCACGCCGAGGAGGATGGATGTTCAACAACGCCGCCGAAGTGAAGCAGTTCATTCAGGACAACGATGTGAAGTTCATCGACGTCCGGTTCTGCGATCTCCCGGGCGTCATGCAGCACTTCTCCGTGCCCGCGGCGACCTTCGACCCGTCCGAGACCCTGATGTTCGACGGCTCGTCGATCCGCGGCTTCCAGGCCATCCACGAGTCCGACATGGCGCTCGTCCCCGACCTGGCCACGGCCCGCCTCGACCCGTTCCGCAAGGACAAGCACCTCAACATCAACTTCTTCATCCAGGACCCGGTCACCGGCGAGGCCTACAGCCGCGACCCGCGCAACGTCGCCAAGAAGGCGGAGGCCTACCTCGCCTCCTCCGGCATCGCCGACACCGCGTTCTTCGGGCCCGAGGCCGAGTTCTACGTCTTCGACTCGGTCCGCTTCGACACCAGCGCCAACGCGTCGTACTACCACATCGACTCCGAGGCCGGCGCCTGGAACACCGGCTCGGCCGAGGGCGACGTCCGCGGCTACAAGGTCAAGTACAAGGGCGGGTACTTCCCGATCCCGCCGGTCGACCACTTCGCCGACCTGCGCGCCGAGATGTCGCTGGAGCTGGCCGCGGCCGGCCTGGAGGTCGAGCGGCAGCACCACGAGGTGGGCACCGCCGGCCAGGCGGAGATCAACTACAAGTTCAACACCCTGCTGCACGCCGCCGACGACCTGATGCTGTTCAAGTACATCATCAAGAACGTCGCCTGGCGGAACGGCAAGACCGCCACCTTCATGCCGAAGCCGATCTTCGGCGACAACGGCTCGGGCATGCACGTCCACCAGTCGCTGTGGACCGAGGGCTCGCCGCTCTTCTACGACGAGCAGGGCTACGCCGGCCTCTCCGACACCGCCCGCTACTACATCGGCGGCCTGCTCAAGCACGCCCCGTCGCTGCTGGCCTTCACCAACCCGTCGGTCAACTCGTACCACCGGCTGGTCCCCGGCTTCGAGGCGCCGGTCAACCTGGTGTACTCGCAGCGCAACCGCTCGGCCGCGATCCGCATCCCGATCACCGGCTCCAACGCCAAGGCCAAGCGCATCGAGTTCCGCGCGCCGGACCCGTCCTCCAACCCGTACCTGGCCTTCGCCGCGATGCTGATGGCCGGCCTCGACGGCATCAAGAACAAGATCGAGCCGCTGGAGCCGGTCGACAAGGACCTCTACGAGCTGGCCCCGGAGGAGCACGCCAACGTCCCCCAGGTGCCGTCCTCGCTCCCGGCCGTGCTGGAGGCCCTGGAGGCCGACCACGAGTACCTGCTCGCGGGCAACGTCTTCACGCCCGACCTGATCGAGACCTGGATCGACTTCAAGCGCACCAACGAGATCGCCCCGATCGCCCTGCGCCCGCACCCGTACGAGTTCGAGCTCTACTACGACCTGTAGACCTGCAGCGGAGCCCCCGTCCCGGAGAAACGACTTGCCGGGACGGGGGCTCCGGCGTGCAGAATCGGCGGCATGGGGAGCAGGGGCGGGATCACCAGGACCGTGTACGTGTCGGTCGACGTGGAGGCGGACGGGCCGGTCCCGGGGCCCTACTCGATGGTGAGCTTCGGGGCGGCGGTGGCCGGGTGGCACGACGAGCACGGATTCCGGCGGGCGGCGGAGGACGCGGCGGACGGGTTCTACCGGGAGCTGCGGCCGATCAGTGACGACTACGTGCCCGAGGCGCTGGCCGTGTCCGGGCTGGAGCGGGCCGCGCTGGTGGCCCTCGGCGCCGAGCCGGCGGCGGCGCTGCGGGACTTCACGCTGTGGGTGGAGCGACTGCGGACCGGGCCGGACGGGCGGCGGTACCGGCCGGTGATGGTCGGGTACCCGGCGGTCTACGACTGGCAGTTCCTCTACTGGTACCTGATCCGCTTCACCGGCTCCAGCCCGTTCGGGCACTCGGGCTGCCTGGACGTGAAGACGCTGTACGCGGCGCGGTCGGGGGTCCCGTTCGCGGGCATCGGCAAGCGGTCGATGCCCGCCGCGCTGCTGCCCGCGCTACCCCATACGCACCACGCCCTGGACGACGCACGGGAGCAGGCGGTGCTCTTCGCCAACCTGATGGAGTGGGACGGCACCACGGCCGGATGACGCAGCCGCCGTCCGGGCGGGTCCGCCCGGGCGGGTGGGGTGGTCGGTAGGCTGGCGGTATGGAGATCTGGATCAACCCACGCTGCGGGAAGTGCCGGACGGCGCTCAATGAGCTGGAGGCCGTGGGCGCCGAGTACACGGTGCGGCGCTACCTGGAGAACCCGCCGACCGCCGCCGAGCTGGAGCAGGTGCTGCAGCGGCTGGCGCTGGAGCCGTGGGACATCACCAGGCTGGACGAGCAGGCCGCCAAGGACCTCGGGATGAAGCAGTGGACCCGGGAGCCCGGCGACCGCGCGCGCTGGATCGCGGCGATGGCCGAGCACCCGATCCTGATCCAGCGCCCGATCATCACCGCGGACGACGGGCACGCCGTGGTGGCCCGGACGCCCGACGCGCTCAAGTCGGTCCTGCCGCAGCAGGGGTGACCCGGGGGGCCCGCTAGTCCCGCCTGGTCCGCTGGACCGGCTCGCCCGGGTGCCAGCTGGCGATCCACACCGCGTCGTCCTCGACGGTGGTGTGCACCACCTGCTCCAGCTCCAGCCGGAACGCGTGGTACGGGCCGGGCGGCGGCTCGGGCAGCTCGGCCTCGTAGGCGGCGAGGTCCGCCGCGTCGGTGATCTCGACGGCCCGGCCGGAGAGCTTGGAGTCCCCGCCCTCCATCGTCTCGTCGCCCGGGTGCGCGTGCAGGGCGAAGCGGGCGTCCCGCTGGAGGTCGCGCGCCTTCACCGCCCCGAGCATCGACCCGAAGGTGAGGTCGGCACCCTGGAAGTCCACCTCGATGCCGCTCACCCTCGGCGAACCGTCCTTGCGCAGCGTCGCCAGGACGTGGTGCTTGTTGGCCTCGAAGCGGGCCCGTACGACGGGGGCCAGGTCCGGTGCCTCGTGCTCGAAATCCTGCCAGGTAGCCATGGGCCCAGTGTGGCACCGGTCACCGGCGATCACCGTGCGCGACCGGCCGGACGGCCGGTGGAACGCGGCGTTGTCGGTGCCCGGTGCCACACTGGGCCGGTGACCACCACGACCACGTACATCGCGTTCCTGCGGGCCGTCAACGTCGGCGGCCGGACGGTGAAGATGGAGCGGCTGCGGGCCCTGTTCGGCGAGCTGGGCCTCGGCGACGTGCGCTCGTACATCCAGAGCGGCAACGTCTTCTTCACCCTCGACGGGGCCGCGGCCGGCCCGGCGGACCGCGCCGCGCTCACCCGGCGGATCGAGGAGCACCTCGCCGAGGCGCTCGGCTACCCCGTGCCGGTGATGCTGCGCACCGTCGAGGAGGTCGAGGCGGTGCTCGCCGCCGAGCCGTTCGCGGGCATCGAGGCCACCCCGGACGTCCGACTGGTCGTCAACTTCCTCTCCGAGCCGCTGCCCGCGGACTTCCCCGTCCCCTACACCTCGCCGAAGGGCGACTACGAGGTGATCGGCGCCGACGCGGGCACCGCCTTCGTCGTGGTCCACCTCCAGGACGGCCGCTGGAAGACGCCCGCCAACCTCTTCGGCCGGTCCTACCGCGGCTCGGCCACGGCCCGGTTCCTGCACACCACCGCCAAGATCGTGGCCGCCGCCGGGAAGAGCTGACGCCGGGACGGCCGGCGGCGGTTCCCGCCCGGGCGGGCGGGCCGGCAATCTGGACAGGTGGGGGCGGCTGAGCCGACAATCGGGCCATGACGTCTCCTGAGATCCGGACGCGCGTGGTCCGGCCGTCCGAGGTCGAGCGGGAGCACGCGCTCGGGGTACTGCGCGAGGGGGCCGGCAGCGGCCGGCTCTCGCACGACACCTTCCTCGGCCGGATGGAGCTGGTGCTCCATGCCAACACCCGGGCCGAGCTGGACGAGGCGATGGCGGACCTGCCGGCCGGGAACCGGTTCGGGCGGTTCGTGCTGCGCACGGTGGGCCAGGTCTCCGCGTTCGGGGTGCGGCTGCGCGGAGCGTGGCGGTTCGAGCGGCTGCCGGGGCTGAGCCTCCCGCAGGACGGGGCCGGGCAGTTGACGATCGGCCGGGTCCCGGGCTCCGGGCTGCGGCTGCACGACATCTCGGTGTCGCGCCACCACGCCGAGCTGCGGCGGGAGGGCGACGCCTGGGTGCTGTACGACCTCGGGTCGACCAACGGCACCCATGTGAACGGCCTCCGGATCGCGGGCGGCGTCCGGGTGCGCCCCGGCGACCAGGTCCGGTTCGGCAACCTGGAGTTCCGACTCGCCTCGGGCTGAGCCGGCGGGCCGAGCTGATCGGGTCGAGCCGGCGGGGCCCCGCGACAGCCGTCAGTGCGGGAACTGCCGGGGCGGGCGCCGGGCCGGCAGGCCGTCGCGGAACTCCTCGATCACGGTGCTGATCTGACGGGTCAGCACGGTGTGCTCGATCAGCTCCAGGTACCGGTTCTCCGCCGCCAGCGCCTCGACGGTGACGCCGAAGTACAGCGTCATCAGGGGATTGACGAAGAGCTCGCTGTGCCGGGTGCGGTCGGTGAACCGGACGTCGCCGAACTCGCCGCGCAGTGCGGCCGCCACCGAGCCGTTGACGATGCTCGGGTGCTCGGGGAAGGCGGCCCGGGCGTGCTCGACGGCGTCGAGGTAGAGCACGCCCTCCCGGCAGTCGCGCGGGATGGAGAAGGCTCCGAGGTAGCCGCCGGCCCGCTCGATCGCGGCGAGGTTCTCCAGCACCAGCGCGTGGTTGACGCCGTGGAAGGAGTCGACGCCGAAGCCCAGGCAGGCGACCAGGCGCTCGGCCACGCCGGTCAGTCCGGCCACGGCACCGAGGCTCGCCATGTCCTCCTCCGGGGTGCCCAGCCCGGCCTCGTCACCGCGCATCAGGATGTCGGTGCCGCCGTCGACCAGCAGGACGGCGTCGACGGCGAGATGGCCGCTGAGCACCCGGTACGCGTCGCGCAGCGGCTGCACCCCCACCGAGGGGAACGCCCAGACGGTGTCCGGCATGCGGTGCCGGTGCAGCCAGCGGGCGAGTGTCCGTTCGGGGAAGTAGCCCTCGGGGCCCGGGGTGTCCGGGCCGATCCGGGCGACGTCGGGCTCCAGCCAGACGTCGGCGGGCAGGCCGTAGAGGTGGGTGAAGGAGAGGTTGGCCAGGTGGACCTCCTTGCCGGCCGCGCGCAGCGCGAGGGCCAGCGGGAGGCCCGCGTACACGTCGAAACCGCCGCCGGCACCCGCGATCAGGATCCGCTCGGCGGACAGCAGACGGGTGATCAGGGGCGGCTGGAGAAGCGAGGTCACGGCGGGACGGTAGCAGGGACCCGGCCGGTCGGCTGTCGGTGGGCGGTGCGAGGATGCGGGCATGAACCAGGACACCGAGCTCACGTTGGACGTACGGCGCGAGGCCGAGGAGCGGGCCCGCGAGTTGATCCGCTGCGGCTTCCAGGAGGCGGACGAGCTGGCCGAGTCGCTGGTCGACGAGTTCGAGGAGGAGGGGCTGACGGAGGAGGACGCCGAGGAGATCGTCGCCCCGCTCTGGCGGGAGCGGCTGGCCGAGCAGGCGTCCTGGCCGGAGACCACGGACGTGGACCGGCTGGAGGAGGCCTTCGACGCGCTGGAGGAGCAGGACATCGTCGCGGCGATGGACTTCACCTGCTGCGCGAGCTGCGGCTACGCGGAGATCGGCGGCGAGGCCGTCGACGACTCGCGCGGCTACGTCTTCTTCCACCAGCAGGACACCGAGAGCGCGGCCGCCGGGCGCGGACTGATGCTGCGGTACGGCGGGTTCCGGGCGGACGGCGAGTCGAAGGAGTCGGCGGAGCGGCGGACGGTGGAGATCGGCCGCGAGGTGGTGGCGGCGCTGGAGGAGGCCGGCCTGACCGTGGAGTGGGACGGTTCGCCGGCCAAGGCGATCTGCGTCACCCCGCTGACCTGGCTCAACCGGCTGCCCGGGTAGCCACCTGCCGCCGCCCGGCCGTGGACTGCGCCACCGGTCGGCGGCTCACGTGGCGTCCGGACGGATCCCAGGCGCAGCGGTCGTGCCCGTCGGCGCTGTGGAGGGTGATCCCCGCAGCGCCGACCACGCACGGTGCCGGCGGCCTCGGCGGGGGTCTTGGTCCCACCGCCGAGCTGCACGCCGATCCCCTAGGGGCCAGGGGCAGTTGACGGTGCGAGGACGGTTCCGACGCCGGCCACGATGATGGCGAGTCCGCGTTCGAAGCGGTCGAAGCCGCCGAAGATGTCCTGCCCGGCAGCGGCGGCCAGTTCGTACGCGGGGTCGATCGCGGCGGCCCGTTGCTCCGCGTCATAGCCGGGCGCCCGCTCCCCCGGCACGGGGTGGATGGCCTGCTCCTCGATCACGAAGCCGGTGGTGTACGCGTACCCGGTGGTCAACGCCTGGACGGCGTCGGGCAGTTCGAAACCGGCCCGGATGAACACCTCCAGCAGGGCGTGCTGCGCCCCGGCGTGGCCGTGGTCGGTGAGCCGGGTGCCGCTGAAGACCCTGGCGCCGTCCCGGTAGCCGAGCAGGGCCGCGCGCAGCCCGCGGCAGGTGAGGGCGAGCGCCTCCTGCCAGGTGTCCGGCAGGGTGACCGGGCCGGCGGACATCCGGCGGAGCATCTCGGTGGCCATCGCGTCCAGCAGCGCCTGCTTGTTGGCGAAGTGCCAGTACAGCGCGGGCGCCTTGACGTCCAGTTCGGTGGCGATGCGGCGCAGCGTGAGGCCGTCGAGCCCGGTCTCGTCGAGCAGCCGCAGCGCGGTGTCGACGACCTGCGCGGGATCCAGCTTCGGCGCCACTGCGACCCCGTCCTTCCTGTCCGGCCGTGCGGCCCTCCGTCCGGGCCCGGCCGGTCACCATGCTTCCACATTGACAACTTAACGCCGTTAAGTGCATGCTCTCCGCACCAGCCGACTTAACGTCGTTAAGGAGAGCACCATGCAGCCTGCCCGGCACCCGGACCGGCGCCCCGAGCAGACCGACGTCCTGATCGTCGGCGCCGGCCCGACCGGCCTCACCCTGGCCTGCGACCTCGCCCGCCGCGGCGTGACCGCCCTGCTGGCCGAGCGCGCCGAGGCGCTCTTCCCCGGCTCCCGCGGCAAGGGACTGCAGCCCCGCACCCGGGAGGTCTTCGACGACCTCGGTGTGCTGCCCGCCGTGCAGGCGGCCGGCGGGCACTACCCGCGGATGATGTCCTGGAAGGACGGCCGGCGGCAGGGCGAGTGGGACCTGCTGGAGCGGAGCACGGCGGACGACCCGACCGTCCCGTACCCGGACGGCTGGATGATCCCGCAGTGGCGCACCCAGGAGATCCTGCACAGCCGGCTGCGGGAGCTCGGCGGCGAGGTCCGCTTCGGGGCCGCGCTCACCGGCCTCGTCCAGTACCCCGACCGGGTCGAGGCCACGCTGACCGGCCCGGACGGCACCGGCCGGACCGTGACGGCCCGGTACCTGGTGGCGGCCGACGGCGGGCGCGGGGCGGTGCGGCGGCTGGCCGGCATCGCGATGGCCGGCGAGCAGGTCGACCCGCAGCCGTCGCTGGTCGCGGACGTCGAGGTCGCCGGCCTCGACCGCGACAACTGGCACTTCTGGCCGGAGGGGCCGGGCGGGGTGCTGCTGCTCTGCCCGCTGCCCGGCACCGACGACTTCCAGCTGCTGGCCCAGTTCGGCGCGGACGAGCAGCCGGACGCCTCGGCGGACGCGGTGCGCGCCCTGGTCGCGGCCCGCACCCACCTCGACGCCGCGGCGGTCGGCACGGTGCGCTGGGCCTCCGTCTTCCGCCCGAGCGCCGCACTGGCCGAGCGGTTCCGGTCCGGCCGGGTCTTCCTCGCGGGCGACGCCGCGCACATCCACTCCCCGGCGGGCGGCCAGGGCCTCAACACCAGCATCCAGGACGCCTACAACCTGGGCTGGAAGCTCGGCCAGGTCCTGCTGCACGGCACGGCCGAGGAACTGCTGGACAGCTACGAGGAGGAGCGGCTGCCGGTCGCCGCCGAGGTGCTGGAGATGTCCACCGCGCTGCACCGTGCGGGCGCCGTCCGCATGACCCGGCGGCGGGGGGCGCAGACGGATCAGCTGGGTCTCGCCTACCCCGACGGTCCGCTCACGGTGGAGGCCCGCCGGCAGCCCGCCGAGGACGCGCTGCAGGCGGGCGACCGCGCGCCCGACGCGCCGC
>NZ_JBEYVJ010000157.1:0-16649 GCF_040643935.1 Kitasatospora sp. NPDC047058
GCCCAGGCCACCGCCAACCGCGCGGTGCTGGCCGGCTGGCTGGCCGAGCACCGCGAGCAGGTGTCCGCCGACCTGCCGGCCGGCGGGGTCACCGCCTTCCCCGAACTGACCACGGTGACGGACGTGACCGCGTTCGCCGACCGGCTCGACCGCGACCACGGGGTGCTGGTCGTGCCCGGTGCCTGTTTCGGCGCGCCGCGGCACATCCGGCTCGGCTTCGGCGGCTCCTCCACGGAGCTGGCCGCCGGCCTCGACCGGCTCGCCGCGCTGCTCCCCGCGGCCGGCTGAGGCCCGCCGCCGGCCTTCCCCGCCGCCCTTCCGTCCGGGCTCCGCCGAGCCCTCCGCACCACCGAACACCACGAGGTGACACCCATGCACACCCTGACGCTCGACCCCGCCGACGCCGACGCCGTCGCCGCCCTGCTCGACGAGCTGGCCGGCCGGCACGGCAGCGTCGAGGACCAGGCCCTCCAGGACGAACTCACCGTCCAGTCCCACCGGCTGCCCCTCGCCCTGCGCCGCTTCCTGACCGATTTCCGGCTGCACGAGCCGGCCGGCGCCTGCGTGGTCTCCGGCTACCGCGTCGACCAGGACCGGATCGGCACCACCCCGCCGCACTGGCAGGACCGCACCGGGGTCTCCCCGGCGCTGCGCGAGGAGATCTTCCTGCTGCTGTGCGGGGCCCTGCTCGGCGAGCCGGTCGCCTGGGCCACCCAGCAGGACGGCTACCTGGTGCACGACGTCCTGCCGGTGAAGGGCCACGAGGACGAGCAGATCGGCACCGGCAGCAACCAGACCATCTTCTGGCACGTCGAGGACGCCTTCCACCCCTACCGGGGCGACTACGTGGGCCTGCTGTGCCTGCGCAACCCGGACCGCGTGCCCACCACCTTCGTCGGCGTGCAGGACCTGGAGATCTCCGCCGAGGACCGGCGGGTGCTCGCCGAGCCGCGGTTCTACATGCTGCCGGACAACTCGCACCTCCAGATGCTCGACAGCGGCCCCGGCCGGGCGCTCGCGGGCGGGGAGGAGCTGCTCGACCAGGCCTACGAGCGGCTGAAGCGGATGCGCGACGACGCCGCGCCCGTGCCGGTGCTGTTCGGCTCGCCCAGCGACCCGTACCTGTGCCTGGACCCGTACTTCATGGACCTCGACCGGCTGGACGAGGAGGCCCGGGCCGCCCTCCGGCGGCTCTCCGAGGAGATCGACCGCAGGCTCGGCGGCGCCGCGCTGGCCCCCGGCGAGATCGTCTTCGTCGACAACTACCGTGCGGTGCACGGCCGCAGCTCCTTCGCCGCGCGCTTCGACGGCACCGACCGCTGGCTCAAGCGGGTCAACGTGAGCCGCGACCTGCGCAAGTCCCGCGACGCCCGGGCCGCCGCCGGCTCCCGCGTCCTGTTCTGAGCGCCGACCGCGCATCACCGCCCCAACTCCGCCTTCCGCCCAGCGCCTTCGGGCCCGCCTGACCTTCTCCGGGGAGAGCACCGTGAGCACCACCCAGTCCACCGCCACCGCCGCCGGCACGGCCGCCGACACCGCCCGCCGGATCGCCGAGCTGTCGCCCGAGCAGCGGGCCCGGCTGGAGGCCCGGCTGCGCGAGCGGCTGGCCGGGCGCCCGGCCGCCGCGGCCGGGGTGCCGCGCCGCACGCCGGGGGCGCCGGTGCCGCTCTCCTTCGCCCAGGAGCAGATCTGGCTGGCCCAGCAGCTCGCCCCGGAGTCGGCGGCGTACAACGTGCCGATGGCGGTGGCCTGCACCGGCCCGCTGGACGTCGAGCGGCTGGCCCGGGCGTTCCGCACGGTGATCTCCCGGCACGAGGTGCTGCGCACCACCTTCGCCGCCGGACCGGACGGCACGCCGGTACAACTGGTCCACGGGGACGGCGGGTTCGCGCTGCCGGTCACCGATCTCCGGTCGGCGCCCGGGGATGCCGGGGCACTGGTGCACCAGCGGCTGGCCGAGGAGGCGCACACCCCGTTCGACCTGGCCGCCGGGCCGCTGCTGCGGGCCGCACTGCTGCGCACCGGCGAGCAGGAGCACGTCCTGCTGCTGACCGTCCATCACATCGCCGTCGACGCCTGGTCGGTGAACGTGCTGCTGGCCGAGGTGGCGGCGGCCTACCGGTCGGCGGACGGCCCGGCCGGTGCGGGACTGCCGCCGCTGCCGGTGCAGTACGGCGACTTCGCCGCCTGGCAGCGCGGCCGGCTCGACGGCGCCGCGTACCAGGAGAGCCTGGACTACTGGCAGCAGCGGCTGTCCGGCCTGACCGACACCCCGCCGCCGGCCACCGCCACCGGCCGCCCGGAGGGCGGTGCGCGTGCCGGCTCGCACAGCCTGGAACTGCCCGCCGACGTGACGGCGGGCCTGCGCGCCCTGGCCGCGCGGCACCGGACCACGCTCTTCACGGTGGCGCTGGCCGCACTCCAGACGCTGCTGCACCGCTACGGCTGCGGGGAGGACCCGGTGGTCGCCACCCCGGTCGGCGGCCGCGAGCGCACCGAACTCGAAGGCCTGATCGGCTGCTTCGTCAACACCCTGCTGCTGCGCGGCGACCTCTCCCCGCACGCCGCCGGGGACGCCCCGACCGGCGGGCCGACCTTCGCCGAGCTGCTGGACCGCGCCGCCGAGGCGACCAAGCGTGACCTCCAGCACCAGGAGGTGCCCTTCGAGCAGCTGGCCGCCCGGCTGCGGGCCGGCTCCCCGGACGGACTGGCGCGCACCATGCTGGTGCTCGACCAGGCCGCCCCGGGCGCCACCGGAGCCGCCGCCGACCCGGGCGAGCTGGTGCTGCGCCCGCTGGACGGCGCCGGCCCGGCCGACGCCAAGCGGGACCTCACCTTCACCGTGTCGGAGACCGGCGACACCCTGACGCTGACCCTGGTGCACCGCACCGACCGCTACGACGACCGGTCCGCCGAGCGCCTGCTCGCCCACTACGCCACCCTGCTGCGCGAGGCCTGCACCGACCCGCACCGCCCGGTCGGCCGGCTGCCGCTGCTCACCGCCGCCGAGCGCGCGCTGGTGCTGGACACCTGGAACGCCACCGCCCTGGAGGTGCCGGCCGGCACCTTCCACGGCCGGTTCGCCGAGCAGGCCGCCCGGACCCCGCAGGCCGTCGCGGTGGTCGGCGCCGACGGCACCCACGACTACGCCGGGTTGGAGCGGCTGGCCAACCGGCTGGCCCACCACCTGCGCGGGCTCGGCGTCGGCGCCGAGACCCCGGTCGGCATCTGCCTGGAGCGCGGCGCCTGGACCGTGGTGGCACTGCTGGCCGTACTCAAGGCCGGCGGCTGCTACGTGCCGATCGACCCGGCCCAGCCGCAGGAGCGGATGGCGATGATGCTCGCCGACACCGCCGCCCCCGTGGTGATCACCCGCGCCGCCGCGGCCGGCCGGCTGCCGGCCGGTGTCCGGGCCGTCGTGGTGGAGGAGCTGGCGCTGGACGGCCTGCCCGACACCGCCCCGGAGGTGACCGTCGACCCGGGCCAGGCGGCCTACGTGCTGTTCACCTCCGGCTCGACCGGGCGGCCCAAGGGCGTGGTGGTCGAACACCGCCAGGTGCTCAACTACCGCACCGCCGTGGGGTCCGCGCTGGGCCTGGCACCGGAGGCCGGGTACGCGATGGTGCAGCCGTTCACCTTCGACTCCTGCGTCACGGTGCTGTCCGCCGCGCTGCTGGGCGGCGGCACCCTGCACATGGTGGACGCCGACACCGCCTCGGACGGGCGTCTGCTGGCGGCCTACTTCGCCGAGCACGCGATCGACTACCTGAAGATCAGCCCCTCGCACCTGGCGGCCCTGGAGGGCCCGGGTGCCGAGCACCGGGTGCTCCCCCGTCGCGGCCTGATCCTCGGCGGCGAGGGCTCCACCAGCACCTTCGTCCGCGAGCTGCTGGGCCGGGCCGACTGCGAGGTGCTCAACCACTACGGCCCCACCGAGACCACGGTCGGCGTCACCACCCACCACCCGCGGGCCGAGGAGCTCGCCGTCACCCCGACCGTGCCGATCGGCCGGCCGCTCGGCAACGTGCGGGCGTACGTGCTGGACGGCCGGGGCGAGCCGGTGCCGGCCGGGGTGCCGGGCGAGCTGTCCATCGGCGGCGCCCAGGTGACCCGCGGCTACCTCGGCCGGCCCGGCCTGACCGCCGAGCGCTTCGTCCCGGACCCGTACGGCGAGCCCGGCGCCCGGCTCTACCGCACCGGCGACCTCACCCGCCGGCTGCCGGACGGCGCGATCGAGTTCCTCGGGCGGCTGGACGACCAGGTGAAGATCCGCGGCTTCCGGATCGAACTGGGCGAGGTGGAGGCGGCGTTGGCCGCGCTGGAGCCGGTGGCGGCGGCCGCGGCGGTGGTCCGCGAGGACCGTCCGGGCGACCGGCAGCTGGTCGGCTACCTCGTCCCGGTGCCCGGCGCCGAGGTCGAACCGGCCTCGCTGCGCGCCGAGTTGGCGAAGGCCCTGCCCGGCTACATGGTCCCGTCCGCGCTGGTGGTGCTCGACGCGCTGCCGCTGACCGCGCACAACAAGCTGGACCGCCGGGCGCTGCCGGCCCCGCCCCGCCAGGAGACCGCCGCGGGCCGGACCGCGCGCGACGAGCGGGAGGCCGCCCTGTGCCGGATCTTCGCCGAGGTGCTGGGCACCGAACGCGAGCCGGGCATCGACGACAACTTCTTCGACCTCGGCGGCCACTCACTGCTGGCGATGCGGCTGGTCGCGGCCGTCCGCACCGCGCTGGACGCGGAGTTGGGCGTGCGCGACCTCTTCGAGGCACCGACCGTCGCCCGGCTCGCGGAGCGGCTGTCGTCCGCCCGCCCGGCCGCCGCGCTGCCGGCACTGGAGCCGGTGGAGCGGCCGGAGCGCATCCCGCTCTCCCCTGCGCAGTCCCGGCTCTGGTTCCTCAACCGGATGGAGGGCGAGGCGAGCGCGTACGCCATGCCGGTGGTGCTACGGCTGACGGAGGCCGTGGACACCGCCGCCCTGCAGGCCGCACTGGACGACGTCGTCGAGCGCCACGAGACCCTGCGCACCCTCTTCCCCGAGACCGACGGCGAACCCCGCCAGGACATCCGCCCCGCCGGCCCCGCACTCATCCCGCTCCTGACCGTGGAAACCGACGAGGCCGACGCCCGCACCCGCATCGCCACCCTCGCCGCCACCCCCTTCGACCTCACCACCGAACTCCCCCTGCGCGCCGCCCTCTTCACCCTCTCCCCCGACCACCACCTGCTCGCCCTCGTCCTCCACCACATCGCCGGCGACGGCTGGTCCATGCAACCCCTCACCCACGACCTCACCACCGCCTACCACGCCCACACCACCGGCCACACCCCCGACTGGCCCGAACTCCCCGTCCAGTACGCCGACTACACCCTCTGGCAACACCACCACCTCGGAAACCCCGACACCCCCCACACCCCCCTCCACCAGCAACTCACCCACTGGACCACCCACCTCACCAACCTCCCCGAAGAAATCACCCTCCCCACCGACCACCCCCGACCCACCAACCCCACCCACCACGCCCACACCCACACCACCCACACCCACCCCGCCACCCACCAAAAGCTCACCACCCACGCCCACACCCACCACGCCACCCTCTTCCACACCCTCCACGCCGCCCTCGCCACCCTCCTCACCCGCAACGGCGCCGGCACCGACCTCCCCATCGGCACCCCCACCGCCGGCCGCACCCACCCCCACCTCGACCACCTCATCGGCTTCTTCGTCAACACCCTCCTCCTCCGCACCAACACCACCGGCAACCCCACCCACACCCAACTCCTCCACCACACCCGCAACCTCAACCTCACCGCCCTCACCCACCAGGACCTCCCCTTCGAACGCCTCGTAGAAGCCCTCAACCCCACCCGCACCCCCCACCGCCACCCCCTCTTCCAAACCATCCTCACCCTCAACAACACCACCCCGGTGAACAGCGAACTCGACTCCCAGGACGTCGAGTTCGAGAGCGCAGCCAAGTTCGACCTCTCCTTCACGGTCACCGAGCACCGGACCGCCGACGGCGCCCCCGGCGGCCTCACCGTCACCATCGAGTACGCCGCCGACCTCTTCGAACCGACCACCATCGAACGCCTCGCCAACCAGTTCCAGCGCATCCTGCACAGCGCCGCCGACCACCCCGACACCCCCATCCACGACATCGACCTGCTCGCCGAGCACGAGCGGCAGGCCCTGTTCACCGACTGGAACGGCCCGACGCGCGAGCTGCCCGGCCGGACGCTCCCGGAGCTGTTCGCCGCCCAGGCCGCCCGCACCCCCGACGCCACCGCCGTCGTCTGCGGCACCGACACCCTCAGCTACGCCCAGCTCGACACCGCGGCCAACCGCCTGGCCCGCCACCTGGTGGCACGGGGCGCCGGCCCCGAGCGCCTGGTCGCGCTGGCCGTGCCCCGGTCGGTGGAGACCCTGGTGGCCGTCCTCGCGGTGCTCAAGTCCGGTGCGGCCTACCTGCCGGTCGACCTCACCCACCCGGGCGAGCGGATCGCCTACACCCTGGCCGACGCCCGGCCGCTGTGCGTGCTCACCACCACCGAGGCGGCCGCGCTGCTGCCCGCCACCGAGCACCCCCGTCTGCTGCTGGACGCCCCGGAGACGGCCGCCGCCCTGGCCGCCCTGCCGGAGCACGACCTCACCGACGCCGACCGCTCGGCGCCGCTGTCGCTGCGCAACCCGGCCTACGTGATCTACACCTCCGGCTCCACCGGCCGCCCCAAGGGCGTGGTGGTCGAGCACCACTCGCTGGACGCCTACCTGGCCTGGGCCCGCGAGGCGTACGGCAGCGTGGCCGGCCGGGCGCTGGTCCACTCGCCGGTGTCCTTCGACCTCACCGTCACCGGCCTGTTCGCACCGCTCACCAGCGGCGGCACCGTCCAGTTGATCGAACTGGACGACGAGGCGCCCACGGCAGGGGAGTTCGACCGCCCGACCTTCGTCAAGGCCACCCCGAGCCACCTGGCCCTGCTGACCGCGCTGCCCGAGCGCTTCTCGCCCAGCGAGCAGCTGGTGCTCGGCGGCGAGTCGCTGATGGGCGAGGTGCTGGACGAGTGGCGCCGGCGCCACCCGGGGGCCACCGTGATCAACGAGTACGGCCCGACCGAGACCACGGTCGGCTGCACCGAGTTCCGGATCGGGCCCGGCGACGCCGCGCCCTCCGGTGTGATCACCATCGGACGGCCGATCTGGAACACCCGGATGTACGTGCTGGACGAGGCGCTGCGGGCGCTGCCGGTCGGCGTCGGCGGTGAACTCTTCATCGCCGGCGACCTGGTGACCCGCGGCTACCTGGGCCGCCCGGCCCTGACCGCCGAGCGCTTCCTGCCCGACCCGTTCGGCGCGCCCGGCTCCCGGATGTACCGCACCGGCGACCTCGGCCGCTGGCACCACGAAGGCCGGCTGGAGTTCCTCGGCCGCACCGACGACCAGGTCAAACTCCGCGGCTTCCGGATCGAACCCGCCGAGATCGAGACCCACTTCACCAGCCGGAGCGACATCGTCCAGGCCGCCGTCGTCCTCCGCGAGGACCACCCGGGCGACCAGAGGCTCATCGCCTACCTCGTCCCCGCCGACGATGCGGCCACCGTCCCGGACCTCGCCGAACTGCGGGCCACCGCCGCCGCCCGACTGCCCGCCCACCTCGTGCCGTCCGCGGTCGTCCTGCTCGACACCCTCCCGCTCACCCCCAACGGCAAGCTCGACCGCCGCGCCCTCCCCGCCCCCGCCGCGTCCAGCTCCGAAGCCGGCCTCGCACCCCGCACCCCGCGCGAGGAAGTCCTCTGCGGCCTCTTCGCCACCACCCTCAACACCGACACCGTCGGCATCGACGACAACTTCTTCGACCTCGGCGGCCACTCACTGCTGGCCGCCCGGCTGACCGCCCGGATCCGCGACGAGCTCGGCATCCGGATCGGCCTTCGGGCGCTGTTCGAGACCCCGACCGTGGCCCTGCTGGCCGAACGGCTCGGCGCCGAGGGCGGGCTCGAATCCGGCGACGGACTCGGCCAGGTGCTGCCGCTGCGCACCGGCGGCAGCCGCCCGCCGCTGTTCGCCGTGCACCCCGGCGGCGGCCTCGGCTGGTGCTACTCCGGTCTGGTCCGCCACCTGGACCGCGACCGGCCGCTGTACGCGCTGCAGGCCCGCGGACTCGACGGGAACGGCGAACTGCCGGGCACCGTCGCCGAGATGGCGGCCGACTACCTGCAGCTGATCCGCGAGGTACAGCCGAGCGGCCCGTACCACCTGCTCGGCTGGTCCTTCGGCGGCACGGTGGCCCACGAGCTGGCCCGCCAACTGCAGGAGGCGGGCGAGGAGGTGGCGCTGCTGGCGATGCTCGACTCGCACCCGACCGGCCGCTTCCGGCACGCCGGCCGGCCCGGCGACGCGGAGATCCTCTCGCTGGCGCTGGACGGCCTCGACCTCGACGAGCTGGGCGCCCTCGCCGCGGCCGCGCCGGCGGGCGACGCCGACGCCCTGGGCGACGGACTCCCCACCGCCGAGGCCGTGTCGGAGCTGCTGCGCGAGCGCGGCAGCGTCCTGGCCGGGCTGGACCCGGCGGCGCTGCGCCGGCTGGTGCGGGTGACCGCCAACAACATCGCGCTGGCCCAGGGCGAACAGCCGGGCCGCTACCGGGGCCCGGTGCTCTTCTTCGAGGCCCTGCCCGGCCGGGGCGCCGACGGCACCCCGCTGACCGAACTGTGGACGGCGCACGTGGACGGCCCGATCGAGAACCACCCGCTGGACGTCCCGCACAGCCGCTTCACCACGCCGGAGGCCCTGGACGTGATCGGCCCGGTCCTGGCCGCCCGCCTGCGCTGACCCGGCCGGAGCGCGGTGGTGGTGCGGCCGGCCCGGCGGCACCACCACCGCCCTTCCCCTCCCCTCCCCTCCCTTTCCCTTCTCGGACCGGAGCCCTCTCATGCGCACGCCGTCCACCCCTCCCCCGCGCCCACCGGAGGCGCCGTGACCACCTTCCTGATCGTCTGGGCCGGGCGGCTGGTCACCGCGCTCGGCTCCGGGATCTCCGGCTTCGCCCTCGGCCTGTGGATCTACCAACAGACCGGCTCCGTCACCCAGTTCGCCACCGGCCTGCTGCTCGGCTTCGCCCCGGGCATGCTGGCCGCCCCGGCCGCCGGCGTCCTGGTGGACCGCCACCGCCGCCGGACCGTCCTGCTCTGCGCGGACGCGGTGGCCATGCTCGCGGCCGTGGCGATGGCCGCCGCCGAGGCGACCGGCCACCTGGCCGTCTGGCAGGTGTACGCGACCACCGTCGTGGAGTCCTGCTGCGCCGCCTTCCAGTGGCCCGCGCTCGCCGCCGCCGTGACCGGCATGGTCCCGCCCGGCCAGCGCGGCCGGGCCGGGGCGATGACCCAGACCGCCCTGGCCGGAGCCCAGTTGCTCGGCCCGATGCTCGCCGCCGTCCTGCTCGGCGCGGGCGGGCTGCGCGCCGTCCTGGTGACCGACGTCGTCTCGTTCGCCCTCGGCCTGCTCACCCTGCTGGTCGCCCGCTTCCCCGAGCCGACCGGCCGCCCGGACCGCCCCCGCCCTTCGGGTCGCCCCGACGGTCCGGAGCAACGTCGGGGCTGGCGCGCCGAGTTGACCGAAGGGCGACGGCTGCTCACCGGCCAACCGGGCCTGCGGTACCTGCTCCGCGTGGTCACCGTGCTCAACGGGGCCGAGGCCGCCGCCACCGCACTGCTGCTGCCCCTCGTACTGGCCGGCACCCCGGCCTCCGGGCAGAACGCCGCGGTCGCCATGGTCAGCACCTCCGGAGGCCTCGGCCTGGCGGCCGGCAGCGTCGCCATGTCGGTCTGGTCCGGCCCGCGCCGGCCACTCGTCTGGGTGACCTCGGCGACCGTCCTCAGCGGCGGCGCCGTCCTGGCGGCGGGCCTCCACCCGCGGCCCGGCCTCCTGGCGGCGGCGGCCTTCACGTTCTTCCTCGGCCTGCCGGTGGTGAGCAGCTGTGCGCAGGTGCTCTGGCAGTCCGCGGTCGCCGCCGAGGCACAGGGGCGGGTCTTCGCCCTGCGCCGGATGTTCACCCAGGGCGGCACCCTGCTCGGCTACCTGCTGGCCGGACCGCTCGCCTCGCAGATCTGCGACCCGCTGGTGGCGCCCGGCGGTCCGCTCGACTCCACCCTCGGCCGCCTCCTCGGCACCGCCCGGGACCGCGGCAGCGCGCTGCTGCTCTGCTGCACCGGCCTGCTCCTGGCCGCCACCGGCCTGGCCGGGCGCCGCCACACCGTCGAGGCCCTTCCACCCCCGGAACCGGCCGGGTGCGATAGAACCGCCCTGACCAGGATTCCCGTCAACTCCCCCGATTCGGAGCCGTTGTGATTGTCCGTCCGACCGTCGCGTCCGACCTCGGCCGCGTCCTCCCGCTGATCGCCCCCGACCCGGCCACCGGCCTGACGGCCGACACCTACCGCACCCGGCTCGCCGACGGCGAGTACCGCCCCGAGTGGACCTGGATCGCCGAGGAGGCCCCCGACGGCACACCGCTCGCGGCCGCCGTCTGGTGGGGCGACCCGGACGGCGACCTGCCCGACGCCCTGGACGGCGTGTTCGTCCACGCCTCGGTGCGGACGGACGCCGACCGCACCGGCCTGGCCGCGGAGCTGCTCACCGCGGCCCACGCGGCCTACGCCGGGGCCGGCGCGGAGGCCGCCCCGGAGTACCACCTCGTCCTGCCCGGCGACTGGCGCGAACGCCCCGAGGCGGTCGCGGCGGTGGCCTGGCGCCGCGAGGCGGCCCGGCGGGCCGGCCTCCCGGTGAGCCTGGAACGGCTGCGCTACGAGTGGACGCCCCCGGCCGGCCTCCCCGAGCCGTCCGGCCGCCTCCTCCTCCACCCCGAGCCCGACGACGAGGTCTTCGTCGGCCTGTTCCGCCGGGTCCTGGCCGGCACCCTCGACACCGACTCCCGCAAGGAGGCCGAACGCCTCGGTGCCGAGGCCCAGGCCCGCGCCGACGTCGCCTTCTACCGGGACACCATGCTCGGCGACCGCTCCTGGTGGCGCGTCGCCCGCACGCCCGACGGCGAGCCGGTCGGCTTCGGCATCCCCTCCCGCAACCACGCCTTCCCCGTCGTCGGCTACCTGGGCGTCGTCCCGGAACACCGCGGCCACCGGTACGGCGACGACATCCTCGCCGAGATCACCCGGATCCTCGCCGCCGAGACCGCGCCCGAGCGCGTCCGCGCCGACACCGACCTCGCCAACACCCCGATGTCCGCGGCCTTCGACCGCCTCGGCTACCGCAACGACACCCGCCGGCTGGTCCTCTCCCCGCACTGACCCCCTGCGCCGCCGGGGCCGCTGGCCGTCCGGCGGAACGCCCTCGGGGCCGCGGGCCGGGATCCCGGCGCACGGTCCCGAGGGCGCGGCTCTCCCCGTTACCGGAACAGGCGGTCGCCGCTGGTCGCCATGCGGTGAGTGCCGCTGTGGCGGTTCACCCAGTCACGGATGAGGTTGACGGCGTTGGCGCACTGCCAGCTGTTGTCGTACTCGCGCACCCCGGTGAAGCTGCCGTAGCCCGCGATGATGCCGTCCACCCGGGCATCGCCCAGCAGCTTGTCGACGTACCACGGGTCGTTGTACGTGGTCGTCCAGGACAGCGTGGCCGCGAGCTGGCGCGCATCCCGGTCCGCGGCGCCCTTCTTCAGCTCCGCGCACGTGTTGCGGGCGGCCTCGGTGCAGTTGCCGAACCCCTTGGTGATGTCGCTGTCGCCGTAGTCCATCACCCGGTGGCCGGCCGGGAACCCGGACCCGGACCGGTTGAAGGCGTTCCGGGCCTGGTCGCGGGTGCCGGTGGTGGTGATGCCCTCCAGGGGGCCGAGCCTGCCCTCCAGGCTCTTCCAGCCCCGGCCGCCGACATCCGGGGTGCTGCCGCCGTGGTACTCGTAGAAGCCGTAGAGCACCTGGATCCCGGCGGCCGTCAGGCGCTGCGCCTTGTCGCGCAGGCCGGCGACGCTGCACCCGCGGTTCTGCTGCTCCCCGCAGTAGTTCGGGTCCTTGATGTCCAGCCAGACCAGCCCCAGCCGGCGCCCGGCGTTGGCGTTGGCGAGGATGCGGTCGATCATGCTGTCGAAGCCCGGGCCCAGCCGGTTGTCACCGGCCGAGGAGCAGTCGTGGTAGGCGCGCCACTCGTTCGGGTTCCACCAGGCGCAGACGTCGATCTCGATGCCGTTGGCGCCGTGGTTGAGCGCGGCGTCCACGCCGTCCAGGGTGTCGACCCGGTGCGCGATGGCGTAGACCGGGTGACGCTGGTCGGCCGCCGCCGCCGGTGTCGCGCCGACCGCGGTCGTACCGATGATTCCGCACAGCGCCGCCATCAGCGCCGGCAGCACCCGCGGGCCGGCACCACGCCTGAGGTGAGTCTTCAAGGGGCACTCCTTCTTGTCGGTGTCCTGACCAGAAAGTCGACCGCACCGACGCCCCGGTTCCCTCGACTTGACGGTTGGTCAGCCTCCGCCGATCGCCGGGGGTCCCGCCGGGCCGGCGATTGACCCGACCGGCCCCCGGCGGCCCCGGCCGACACGCCACGGGCGGCGGACCATCGTCCGCCACCCCGGGGAGCTGCGCCTACTGTCGCCTTCGCCCGATCAGGCAGATTTCCTGACAGAAGCGGAGAATCCCCCATGAACCGTCGCATCACCCGGACGCTGACCCTGCTCGCCGCCGCCGGAATCGCCGCCGTGCCGACCGCCGCGAGCGCCGAGGTCGTCTCCGGCGGCAACCACGGGACGGTCATCATCGGTGACAACAACCAGGTCGCCGGCTACGACATCATCAACGCGGGCCACGACGCCACCGTCGGCTCCCACAACGGCTCGAACGGGTCGAACGGGGTGGCCGGCACCGCCATGGACGCCGCCCAGGCCACGGGGGGCAACCGCTGGACCGTGATCGTCGGTGACAACAACCAGGTCGCCGGGGACGACATCATCAACGCGGGCAACGACGCCACCGTCGGCTCCTACAACGGCGACTCCGGCATGGCGGCGATGACGGCCGCCGCGCTGCGGCCGGTCACGGGCTGAGGCCGGCACGGGCCGAGGCCCCGGGGCCGGCGCGCAGGGACCCCGCCTGTGCACCGGCCCCGCCTGCCGACCCCGCCCCGCCGCACAGACCCGCCGCACCGACCCCGGCCGGACCGCCCGCCGCGCCCCGGGATGCGGCGGTCAGGCGCCCGGCGGCCGCTGCTGCCAGCGGAAGGCCTCGCTGTCGTAGTAGTTCTGGCTCTGCGTCAGCTGGTCGCCGGGGCCCGGGTGGTCCGCCTTCGGCCAGTGCTTGAGGCCGAACAGCAGACCGCTCGCGGTGTTCACCACCATGCCGTTGGGGCAGAGGGTCCAGACCTGGTCCTTGGCCCCGTTCGCGCAGTTCCCCTGGACGAGCGGGGCGCCGTCCGCCGTGCTGCCGCCGGTGCCCAGGCACCGGCCGGTGCCGGCGTTCCTGATCCGCACGTCGTCGCCGACGGGGACCAGGATCCAGGCCTGGCCGGCGCTCCGGTCACAGGTGCGCTGGGTGAGGGCGCCGCCGGGGTCGGCCTGGGCGCACAGGCCGGTCATGGCGTTGACGAGGGTCCGGGAGCCCGGGGGCGGGGCGGTGGCGGACGCGGTGGGGGCAGCGGGGGTGGCGGCGGAGGGGGTGGCGGACGGCGGGGCCACGGAGGCGGCCGGAGCGGCCGGGACGGCCGGCTCCCGACGCGCCGTTTCGCCGGCCGGGGTCGCGGCCGGCGGGGGCGCGGCCCGGTGCGGGCTCTGCCCCTGGTCCGGAACCACGGCGACGGCGACGACGGTCGCACCGGCGACGGCCGCGGCCGTCCACGCCGCCTTGGCGGTGCCGAGGCGCGCGGCCCCCAGCTTCGCGACTCCCAGCTTGGCGGCCACCAGCTGGAGTCCGTGCCCCGCCGACGGCCAGAGGCCGGCGGGGTTCCAGAGCAGGAGGCCGGCGGGCAGCAACGCACCGAGTCGGCCGTTGAGGTCCCGCAGGTCGCGTTCGGCGCGGGCGCAGTCGGCGCAGGACCGGAGGTGGCGGCCGAGATCGCGGGCGGCACGCTTGTCCGGCCGGCGGATGGAGGCCGCGAGCAGGCCGCCGTAGTGGCGGCACTCCTCGCTGCCGGCCTGGTCGAGGTGGGCCCGCAGATAGGCCTCGCGCAGGCCCTCCCGGGCGCGGGCGACGAGGGACCCGATGCCGCGGGCGGTGATGCCCAGGCGCCGGGCGGTCGCGTCGGCGGGCTCGCGCTCGACCACCGCGTGCCAGAGCACGGCCTGCCAGCGTTCGGGCAGCGACCGGTAGGCGCGCAGGACGAGCGAGCCCTCCTCGGCGGCGAGCACGGCGTCCTCGACGTCCTGGCCGGCGGGCAGGGCGTCGGCCCAGGACTCGAAGTCGTCCGACAGCTGGGTGCGGGCGCCGTCCCGCGCCCAGTCCACCGCTGTGTGGCGGACGCAGGTCAGCAGGTAGGGGCGCCAGGCGTGCTGCGGTCCGGCCCCGGAGGCCACCGAGCGGTAGGTCCGGGCGAAGGCCTCGGCGGCGAGGTCGTGGGCGGTGGCGGCGTCCCGGCAGCAGGTGCGGGCGTAGGCGAGCACGGCGGTGTGGTGGCGGGCGAACACCTCGCCCATCACGTCGTGGACGGCGGCCCCCGCCACCGCCGGCGGCTCGCGCAGCAGCGCGGCCAGCTCGGCATCGGTCAGGCCGGTGAGGTCCGCCCGGAAAGCCGTCGTCAGTACGCTCAACACGCTCCCCTGTCTGTCCGCTGATGGCCGGTCCGATGACGGCGGACGGCACGCCCGCCACGCGAGGCCGGCCCAGGTCCCGGCCGGATAGCGCGCAAGTGTGCCACGCCTTCCCGCCTGCCCGGCAACGCGGGACGGCCCGCGGACGCGGCGGCGGAGGCGCGACGGACCGCCGGGGCCTCCGGGCCGGCGGGCGCCCGTCGAGGCGTCCCGCGACCCGGCGGGAGCGCGGGGCCGGGACCATCCGTACCCGCACCGCCGGTCGGCCGGCCCGCCGTCGAACGGCTTCGGTAAAGACTTGGCAAAGTCGCGGGTCGTCCGGCGCCCCGCCCGGTCTCCCCTCAGGAACTGCAGCCGCCCCCGCGGCCTCCCGCACCCACCGAAGGGACCCACCCATGGCACGCCACACCTCCCCCGGCGACGTAGCCCGCCGGTCGGCCTCGGCTCTCCTCGCCGTCACGGCCGCGAGCGCCTTGACGCTCTCGGCGACCGTCCTCGCCACGCCGGCCCTGGCCGATCCCGGGACGCAGAAGACCGACCGGCACGCCGTGGTCCTGGTCAACTTCCGCAACGCCAAGCTGGCCGGCCCCGACGCGGACCGCCAGGACGCCCTCAGCCACTTCTTCGGCCCGGCCAACTCGCTGACCTCGTACTACGCGGCCAACTCCGGTGGCCGGCTCGGCGTGGTGCCGGCCAAGGGGGACGGCGTGTTCGGCCCGTTCGACCTCGACATGGACAACTCCGCCTGCGACACCGGCAAGATCGCCGAACTCGCCCGCAAGGCCGTCGCGGACGTGTCCTACGACCACCTGTCGATCGTCATGCCGAGCACCAAGGCGTGCCAGTGGTGGGGCCTCGGCTACCAGCCCGGCGCCATCACCTGGTTCCAGGAGGGCGCCGTCCGGGACACCGCCGCCATCGCCCACGAGATGGGCCACAACCTCGGATTCGCCCACCAGGACCGCCAGGTGTGCACGCCGGGCAGCTTCACCGCCTGCACCGCCGACGGCTACAGCCGGCGGACGCCCATGGGCGCGGGCGGCGAGAAGAAGGGCCTCTCCGCGCCGGAACTCCTCGCGCAGAAGTGGCTGACCGACCAGCAGGTCACCACCCCCACCGCCACCACGACCGTGCACCTCACGCCGCTGCACGCCGCCGCGGGCAGCGCCGGCGTGCGCGCCGTCGACGTTCCCCTGGGAGGCGGCGGCGACCGGATCGTCGTCGAGTTCCGCACCCCCGACGCCGGTACCGCGGACCTGGACGTCGCGCAGGGTGTCGACGTCTACCGCGTGCCCAAGGGCCAGTACGACCACGCCGTCATGATCGGCAACAGCAAGCAGGACGACAAGGCGACCACCGGCTCGTTCACGGGCACCGCGGCGCTCACCGACACCGCGAGCGGCCTGTCCATCAGCGTCACCGGGGCGACCGCCGCCGGTGCCGACGTCCGGATGGCGTTCGGCGTCGGCAGCACGCCCACCCCCGGCCCCACGTCGAGCGCCTCGCCCACGTCGGGCACCGCTCCGACGTCGGGCACTGCACCCACGTCGAGCGCCGCACCCACCAAGCCCGGCAGCGGCAGCACCCCGACCGGCACCGGCACCGGCAGCACCACCGCCCCGGCTCCCGCCCAGCCGACGCCCGGCCAGCCCGCCCAGCCCACCGCCCAGGGCGACGACACGACCGACCTCGGCACCACCGCCCTCCCGGCCCGGGCCACCGAAACCGCCGCCACCGGCACCGGCTCCCTCGCCCAGACCGGCGCCAAGACCACCACCCCCGCCGTCGTCGGCAGCATCCTCGTGCTCGTCGGCGCCACCACCGCGCTCGTCCTGCGCCGCCGCCGCGCCACCCAGCACCGCCGGCACTGACCGCCACCGGGTCCCGCCGGCCGACCGCGGCCGGCGG
>NZ_JBEYVJ010000158.1:0-16441 GCF_040643935.1 Kitasatospora sp. NPDC047058
GCCGCCCCGCCCGGAACCTCCGGGCGGGCCGCCGCCGTGTCACGGCCGAGGGGATCACCGGGACCGGACCGCACGGGGGTCGGCGGCGGTCCGGGCCCGGCTTCCGGCGGTCAGGAGTCGCGTCGAACAGCCTCGAAGCGACGGCGCCGGAGCACCATGCCGGCCCAGCCGACGCCGATCGCGGCGGCGCCCGCCAGCAGCAGCGGGCCGGTGGCCGAGCCGCCCACGGCGGCGCTGGTGGTCGGGACGACCGCGCCGGCCGGCTCGTTGGCGCTGCCGCCGTGCCCGTGGTGGGAGACGGTGGACTTGGACTGGCCCGCGGTGATCTGCTCCTCGCTCGGCGCGGCCGGCGCCTGCGCGGCCAGGGCCGGGGCGGCCGGCTGCCCGGCGCCGGCCGCCTTGCCGAAGTCGAGGTCGGAGCAGCTGTAGAAGGCCTCGGGGCTGTCGGTGCGCTGCCAGACCATGTAGAGCAGCTGGCGGCCGGTGCGCTGCGGGAGCGTGCCGGTGTAGTTGTAGTAGCCGTCCGCCGAGGTCCGGCTGGTCGGCACCACCGCGACCGGGGTCGGGTCGAGGTCGGACCACTTCAGCGGCTGGGTCGGGTCCCAGCTCTGCTTGGTGATGTAGACGGTCTGGTTGCCCTGGTGCGGCGCGGTGACCCGGAACTTGACGTTGACGGTGCCCGCGCTGACCGGGGTGGCCGGCCAGTCGGTCCGCGGCAGGTCGAGCGCCTTGTACTTGTCCCGGTTGGCGGAGCAGAGCTTGCCGTCCGGGATCAGCGCCTGGTGGTGGCCGTCCGCGTTGGCGATGTTGACCTCGTTCCAGTCGTACAGCGGCTGGGTGCCGCTCATCGCCACGAGGTCCTTGCAGATCTGGGACTTGGGGTTCTCCGGGCCTTCGGCGTAGCAGGCGGCGACCCGGCTGACCGGGTTGGTGATGGTGCCGTGGGCGGAGGCGGTGCCGGTGGCGGTGGCCGACACGACGAGGACCGCGGCGCCGATCACGCCGACGGACAGGGCGGTTCGCTTCATGGACATGGGGTGGGGACTCCTTGACCGTGGTCCGGGTCGATCGTGTGGGGGATGGACACGTCTGCCCGGGGGCCGCCGACCCGGCGCGCGGGCCCCGGCCTGAGCGTATGATTGGACTAGACCAGCTGGCAATAGCCCTTTGTGGGCCACTTTTTGACGGACTGTAGCCGTACGCACAGCCCAAGGGCCCGACGGGAAGCCTGGGTTAGGAATCCCGTCGGGCCCTCTTAAGGCGCCGGAAAGGTCGTCAGTCGCGCGGCCGCCCGGTGTGGTCGCCCCCGGCCTGGCGTGGGCCCCGGCCGGGGGTGAACCGTGCGGGTCAGAGGAAGGTCTTGGACTCGCCGCGGTAGGTCGGGACGGTCCGCACCACCTCGTCGCCCTCGATCAGGTGCAGTTCGGCGAAGCGCTCGCACAGCTCGCCCGCCTTGGCGTGCCGGAACCAGACCCGGTCGCCGATCAGCAGGTCGTCCGCGGCGGAGCCGAGCAGCGGGGTCTGCACCTCGCCGGCCCCCTCCATCGGGTCGTAGCGCAGCCCCGCCGGCAGGTACGGCACGGGGGAGCGGTCCGGGCCGGCCGCCCCGGAGGCCGGGTAGCCGCCGCCGAGCACCGTGACCACGCCGACGCCGGGCCGGCGCACCACCGGCTGCCCGAACAGCGCGGCCGGCCGGCCGCGGAACGCGCGGTAGTGGTCGAACAGCTGCGGCACGTACAGCCCGGAGCCGGCCGCCACCTCGGTGACGGCCCGCTCGGCGACCGTCGACTCGACGCTGCCGGTGCCGCCGCCGTTGACGAACTCCAGCTCGGCCACCCGGCGCAGCCGGCGGACGGCGGCGGCCCGGCGCTCGGCCAGTTCGGTCCGCGCCCTGGCCTGCATCAGCCGGATCAGCCGCGACCGCACCGGCCGCCCGGGCACGTCGTCCCCCACGCCGGCGATGTGTCCCTCGTAGGCCATCAGCCCGACCACCCGGAACCCCCGGCGGCGCTGCACCAGTTCGGCGAAGGCGCCGAGGTCCTCGGGGGTGCGCAGCGGCGAGCGCCGGGCGCCGACCCGGACCCGCCCGCCGAGCAGGTGCAGCGCGGTGTCCAGCTCCAGGCAGACCCGCACCTCGGCGGAGCCGGCCCGGGCCGCGTCGATCAGGTCGAGCTGGGCCGGGTCGTCCAGCAGCACGGTGACCGCGGCGGCCAGTTCCGGATCGGCGGTCAGCTCGGCGAAGCCGTCCCGGTCGGCGGAGGGGTAGGCGAGCAGGATGTCGCGCATCCCGGTGCGGGCCAGCCAGAGCGACTCGGCGAGGGTGAAGCTCATCACCCCGGCGAAGCCGTCCGTCGCCAGCACCCGCTCCAGCAGGGCCCGGCACCGGACGGACTTGCTGGCCACCCGGACCGGCTTGCCGGCCGCCCGGCGCACCAGGTCGGCGGCGTTGGCGTCGAAGGCCGCCAGGTCGACGACGGCCACCGGGCCGTCCAGGTGGGCGGTGGCCCGGTCGTAGCGGGCGCGGTCGGCCGCGGGTGAGGACACGGCGGCAGTGCGGGCAGCAGCTTCGAGCGTGGCCATGGGCGCAGACTGCCACACCTCGCTACCGGCCGGTAGTGGATGGACGCGGGACCTTCGGTCCGTGGGGGGACGGCCGGGTGGTGGCATAGGGTCGGCCGGGTGGACCGCAAGAACATCCCGAACCCTGGATTCGCCACCGACGACGGCGGCGCCGACCCGGTGCTCGCCGAGGCGCTCGCGCGCTGGTCGCAGGACCGCACCGCCGAGCCGGAGGTGCTCGCGGCGCTGACGCCGACCCGGCTGATGGTCCCGATCGTCGCCGTCCTCGGCGAGGTCGAGGTGGACGAGCACGGGCACAAGCACGAGAAGACCAGTGACATGGCCGTCCCGGTGGTCGAGGCCGCCGACGGCCGCCGCGCCCTGCCGGCCTTCACCTCGATGGACGCGATGACCCGCTGGCGGGCCGACGCCCGCCCGGCGCCGGTCGCCGCGCCGCAGGCCGCGATGGTCGCCTTCTCGGAGCGCGCCGACACCCTGCTGATCGACCCGGCGGGCCCGGTGGCCTTCCAGCTGTCGGGGGCCCGGCTGCGCGCGCTGGCGGAGAACCGGCCGTACCTGCCGCCGGTCGCCGACCCCGCGGTGCAGGAGGCGGTGCGGGCGCTGCTGGCGGCCGAGCCGCAGGTGGTGACCGGTCTGCTGGCGCCGTACCAGGACGGGGACGGGCTGCTCGCGGTGGTGCTGGACCCGGCGCTGGACCAGGCGGGCGCCCAGGCCGCCGCGCAGCGGGTGGGGCAGGCGGTGGCGGCCGACCCGGTGCTGCGGGTCCGGCTCGACCGGGGCCTGAGCCTCGCGGTGCTCCCGGCCGACGCCCGGCTGCCGGGCGAGCCGCTGTACCGGCGCTAGGGGAAGTCCGAGCAACGGAGGGGGCCGCCCGCTCGGGTGAGCAGGCGGCCCCCTCCGTCACCGGGGTCAGGCGTAGACCGGACCGGTGAACTTCTCGCCCGGGCCGGCACCCGGGGCGTCCGGGACGAGCGAGGCCTCGCGGAACGCCAGCTGGAGCGACTTCAGGCCGTCCCGCAGCGGTGCCGCGTGGAAGTTGCTGATCTCGGGGGCACCGGCGGTGACCAGCCCGGCCAGCGCGGTGATCAGCTTGCGGGCCTCGTCGAGGTCCTTGTCCGCCTCGCCGCCCTCGGCCAGGCCGCACTTCACCGCGGCCGCGCTCATCAGGTGCACCGCGACGGTGGTGATCACCTCGACGGCCGGGACCTCGGCGATGTCCCGGGTGAGGTCGTCGAAACCGATCGTCTCGTCGTCCGCGGCGGGGTTCTGGGTGGGCTCGCTGCTCAAAGGGGGGCTCGTTCCGTCGTGCCGGTGTCCGTACACAGCGAGCGTACAAGGGCGGCCCGGCGGGGGCGGAATAGCGTTCGACCCGGCAGCGCTGTATGCTTCGAGACTGACCGGCCAGGTGCTCTCAGGGTGCCCGGCCAGCAAGTGGAGGCTCCACCCAGGAGGCCCGAGAGGGCAACCGCGAAAGTCTCCCACCTGATCGGCCTCACGGTCGACGGGTCCGGTCCGCGACGGGCACCCCGGTGCCGAGTCGCCCGCAGCGTCCCTGACCGGACGCCGCCCCCGGTTGTGTGGAGCCCCGCTTGTACCGAGCGGGGCTTTTTTCGTGTCGCGGTGCATGCAGTGCCTACCAGCAAGTCAGGCAGCGCAGCACGAATGAAGCCCCGCCCAGTGGTCGAGTCCACTACGTGCGACCGCCGTCCGACGGCCGCATCGCAGAAGGTGCAACCGAGGAGGCCCCATCAGCACCGAGCCCCGCATCAACGACCGGATTCGCGTCCCCGAGGTGCGACTCGTCGGTCCCAGCGGCGAGCAGGTCGGCATCGTGCCGCTTGCCAAGGCGCTGGAGCTCGCGCAGGAGTACGACCTCGACCTGGTCGAGGTCGCGGCGACCGCCCGGCCGCCGGTGTGCAAGCTCATGGACTACGGCAAGTTCAAGTACGAGTCGGCCATGAAGGCCCGTGAGGCGCGCAAGAACCAGGCGCACACGGTCATCAAGGAGATGAAGCTCCGGCCGAAGATCGACCCGCACGACTATGACACCAAGAAGGGTCACGTCGTCCGGTTCCTCAAGCAGGGCGACAAGGTCAAGATCACGATCATGTTCCGCGGTCGTGAGCAGTCCCGCCCCGAGCTGGGCTTCCGACTGCTGCAGCGGCTGGCGAACGACGTCCAGGACCTGGGCTTCGTGGAGTCCTCGGCCAAGCAGGACGGCCGTAACATGATCATGGTTCTCGGCCCGCACAAGAAGAAGACCGAGGCGATGGCCGAGGCCCGTGCGCTCGCCGACGCCCGCAAGGCCGAGCGTCAGGGCCGGACCGCCGACGCCGCCGAGGGCGACGACGCGGACGCCGCCGTCGAGACCGAGAACGCCGTGGCCGAGGCGGAGGCCGTCGAGGACGCCGCCGAGGTCGAGCAGCCGGCCGAGGCCTCCCAGGACGCCTGAGCCTTGACGGCCAGGGCGGCCCGGGGGACCGGCCACCACGGGTGACGGGGCGCCCCGCCCGGTCACCGCAGATCCATCCTTCACGCCCGCGCGGCAACCACCGCGCGGGCGTGGACGGACCGACGAGGAGATACGGCGAAATGCCGAAGCAGAAGACGCACAGTGGCGCCAGCAAGCGCTTCAAGATCAGTGGCTCTGGCAAGGTGCTGCGCGAGCGCGCCGGCCGCCGCCACCTCCTGGAGCACAAGCCCTCGACGCTGACCCGCAAGCTGGCCGGGACGATCGAGATGGCCCCCGCTGACGCCAAGAAGATCAAGAAGCTTCTCGGCAAGTGATCGCCCTCCCGCCCGGTGCGAGCCGTGAGCGGGGCGCTGATCCTTCCCGACCCATTCGAATGACGGACCACGTGAAGTAGTCCGTGGTCCTACCCAAGGAGTAATCAAGTGGCACGCGTCAAGCGGGCAGTCAACGCCCACAAGAAGCGCCGGGTCATCCTGGAGCGCGCCAGCGGCTACCGTGGCCAGCGCTCGCGCCTGTACCGCAAGGCCAAGGAGCAGGTCACCCACTCGCTGGTCTACAACTTCAACGACCGCAAGAAGCGCAAGGGCGACTTCCGTCAGCTGTGGATCCAGCGCATCAACGCTGCGGCCCGTGCCAACGGCATCACCTACAACCGCTTCGTGCAGGGCCTGAAGGCCGCCAGCGTCGAGATCGACCGCAAGATGCTGGCCGACCTCGCGGTGAACGACCCGGGCGCCTTCGCGTCGCTGGTCGAGGTCGCGCGGAAGGCGCTGCCGGCCGACGTGAACGCCCCGAAGGCCGCCGCCGACGCCGCCTGATCCTTCTTGGATCGGTAGTCGTACCCGACCGGACCCGCAGGCACCTCCTGCGGGTCCGGTTTTGCGTTCCGCCCAGCGCCCCCGGGCGCCCCCGCGGCGCCCCGGGCACTCCACGCGCCCCACGCCTTCCCCGCGCCCCACGCCTTCCCAGCGCCCCAGAGACGAGACCATGCCGAGCACCGACACCCCCCTGCTGACCTCCCTGCGCTCGCCGCGCGTCGTCGCCGCCCGCCGGCTCGCCAAGCGGAACCAGCGCACGAAGGAGCGCCGCTTCCTCGTCGAGGGCCCGCAGGCGGTCCGCGAGGCCGTCGCGTTCGGGAAGCTGCCGGGCTCGGCCGAGCACGCCGTGGTCGAGGTGTACGTGAGCCCGGAGGCCGCCGAGCGGCACGCGGGCATCGTCGAGGCCGCGCTCGCCGAGGGGCTGCCGGTGCTCACCGCGACCGACGAGGTGATCGCGGAGATCTGCGACACCGTGACCCCGCAGGGCATCGTGGCGCTCTGCCGGTTCATCGACGCCCCGTTCGCCGAGGTGCTCAAGGCCCGGCCGAAGCTGGTCGCCGTGCTCGCCCACGTCCGTGACCCCGGCAACGCGGGCACCGTGCTGCGCACCGCCGACGCGGCTGGCGCGGACGCCGTGGTGCTCACCGACGCCTCGGTGGACCTCTACAACCCGAAGGCCGTCCGGGCCTCCGTCGGCAGCCTGTTCCACCTCCCGGTCGCCGTCGGCGTGCCGGTCGAGGAGGCGGTCGGCCGGCTGCGCGAGGCCGGCGTGCGGGTGCTCGCCGCCGACGGCGCGGGCGAGCGCGACCTCGACCAGGAGCTGGACGAGGGCACCCTGGGCGCACCCGGCGCCTGGGTGTTCGGCAACGAGGCGTGGGGGCTCCCGGAGGAGACCCGCGCACTCACCGACGAGGTGGTGCGCGTGCCGATCCACGGGCACGCCGAGAGCCTCAACCTGGCCACGGCGGCCGCCGTCTGCCTCTACGCCTCCGCGCGGGCCCAGCGCTCGCCGGGCGGGTGCCGGGCGAAGGAGTAGCCGCCTGCGGACGTGCTGGCGGCCCGGGGGGCGTGTCCGGCGGTTCCCGCCGGGTGCGGATTGTCGGTCACGCCCTATGAGCAGGGGCTGCGAGACGCTAGGGTCTGCCTCGGTGGGGGGAAAGACACGGTGGGTAATCGGGGAGGACACCCATGGTCGGCAGCGGGCCAGAGCTCGATCCGGACGACCTGCCGGACGGCCTGGTGGTCGCCGACGCGCAGGGCCGGGTGGTCTGCTTCAACCGGGCCGCCGCCCGGCTGACCGGCATCCGCCCGGAGGCCGTGCTGGGCAGTCCGCTGGAGGACGCCCTCCCGCTGGAGGACCTGGACGGCCGCCGCTGGTGGCAGCTGACCGACCCGTACGGCGGGCTGGCGATCCGGACCAGCCAGCCGGAGCGCAACCTGCTGCTGCCCGGCGGGCGTGAGGTGCTGGTCTCCGCCCGGTACGTGCGGTCCTGCCCGCAGGGGCGGCTGGAGCGGCTGGTGATCGCGCTGCGCGGCACCGAGGCCCGCCGGCGGACCGAGCGCAGCCACGCCGAGCTGATCGCCACCGTCGCGCACGAGCTGCGGTCGCCGCTCACCAGCGTCAAGGGGTTCACGGCGACGCTGCTGGCCAAGTGGGAGCGGTTCACCGACGGCCAGAAGCGGCTGATGCTGGAGACCGTCGACGCCGACGCCGACCGGGTCACCCGGCTGATCGCCGAGCTGTTGGACATCTCCCGGATCGACGCCGGCCGGCTGGAGCTGCGCAAGCAGGTGGTGGACCTGGCCGCGGCGGTGCACCGGCACGTGGCGCGCAAGGTCGCCACCGGCATCCCCGAGGACCGCTTCGACATCCGGGTCAGCGAGCCGCTCACGGTGCTCTGGGCCGACCCGGACAAGGTCGACCAGGTGCTGGCCAACCTGCTGGAAAATGCGGTGCGGCACGGTGAGGGAACTGTCACCATCGAGGTGGCACCGGCCAAGGAGGTCGTCGAGGCGCCCGTCTGGGAGCGCTCCGGCACCCCGCCCCGCACCGTGGAAGGCACCGCAGTCACCGTGAGCGACGAAGGAACCGGCATCCCCGAGGATTCGATGCCGCGCGTCTTCACCCGCTTCTGGCGCGGCTCCAAGCGCGGCGGCACGGGCCTGGGCCTCTATATCGTCAAGGGCATCGTGGAGGCCCACGGCGGCTCGATCCGTGTCGACCGCGCGCCCGGCGGCGGCGCCCGGTTCCGATTTATCCTGCCCGCCGGCGTGCCCGACTTCATGCTCTGAGCCGGAGCGAACGCTCCGGGCGGCTCCCGAAGTCGCCGCCGGACGGGCTTCACGACGGTCGCGCTACGCGCTGCGACTACACTCGACCTTTGGCGTTGCGCAACGCCCTGCGCGGCTGTGCCGCGGACACCCTCCCCGAGTACCGAGGCGGGGGCTGCCCGTGCCCCGGCCCCGCCGGGCGTGACGCGAAGGCACGAGCCCCCCTTTACCTGAGCACGGACGAGCAGGAGCACGGGAAAGATAGAGATGTCGGCACCCAACAAGTCGTACGACCCGGTCGAGGTCGAGGCCCTCAAGCCCGAGGTGGTGGAGCAGGCCCGGGACGAGGCCGTCAAGGCCTTCGCCGCCGCCGCCTCCCTCGACGAGCTGAAGCAGGCCAAGGTCGCCCACACCGGCGACCGCTCCGCGCTCTCCCTCGCCAACCGCGAGATCGGCGCCCTGCCCCCGCACGCCAAGGCCGCCGCCGGCAAGCTGATCGGCCAGGCCCGCGGCGCCGTCAACCAGGCCCTCGCCAAGCGCCAGGCCGAGCTGGAGGCGGAGCGCGACGCCCGCGTGCTGGTCGAGGAGGCGGTGGACGTCACCCTGCCGTACGACCGCGCCCCGCGCGGCGCCCGGCACCCGCTGACCACGCTGGCCGAGCGCATCGAGGACACCTTCGTCGCGATGGGCTACGAGGTCGCCGAGGGCCCCGAGGTCGAGGCCGAGTGGCTGAACTTCGACGCGCTCAACCTGGGCCCGGACCACCCGGCCCGCTCGATGCAGGACACCTTCTTCGTCCGGGCCCCGGACGGCTCCGCCGACTCCGGCGTGGTGCTGCGCACCCAGACCTCCCCGGTCCAGGCCCGCACCATGCTCGACCGCGAGCCCCCCGTCTACGTCGTCTGCCCCGGCCGGGTCTACCGGACCGACGAGCTGGACGCCACCCACACCCCGGTCTTCCGGCAGGTCGAGGGCCTGGCCGTGGACGAGGGCATCACCTTCGCCGACCTCAAGGGCACCATCGAGCAGCTGGTCTCCAAGCTGATCGGCGACGGCCTGGAGCTGCGCTGGCGCCCCTCGTACTTCCCGTTCACCGAGCCGAGCGCCGAGATCGACCTGCAGTGCTTCGTCTGCCGCGGCGAGTCCGTGGGCAACCCGGACAAGCCCTGCCGGACCTGCTCCTCGGAGGGCTGGATCGAGCTCGGCGGCTGCGGCGTGGTCAACCCGCGGGTGCTCGTCGCCTGCGGCGTCGACCCGAGCCGCTACAGCGGGTTCGCCTTCGGCCTGGGCCTGGAGCGGATCCTGATGAACCGTCACAACGTCGCCGACATGCGCGACATGGTCGAGGGTGACGTGCGATTCACCCTCCCGTTCGGGATGGAGATCTGATGCGCGTCCCGCTTTCCTGGCTGCGCGAGTACGTCGACCTGCCGGCCGGCGAGACCGGTCGCGACGTGGCCGAGCGCCTGGTCCGGGCCGGCCTGGAGGTCGAGACCGTCGAGCAGCTCGGCGGCGACCTCAAGGGCCCGCTGGTGGTCGGCGAGGTGCTCTCCATCGAGGAGCTGTCCGGCTTCAAGAAGCCGATCCGGCACTGCTTCGTCAACGTCGGCGACGCCAACGGCACCGGCGCACCGCAGGAGATCGTCTGCGGCGCGACCAACTTCGCCGTCGGCGACAAGGTCGTGGTCGTGCTCCCGGGCGCCGTGCTCCCCGGCCCGTTCCCGATCGCGGCCCGGCAGACCTACGGCCACACCTCGGCCGGCATGATCTGCTCCGCCCGCGAGCTGGGCATGGGCGACGACCACAACGGCATCATCGTGCTCCCGCCCGAGTACGAGCCCGGCACCGACGCGATCGAGCTGCTCCAGCTGGTCGACGAGGTGCTGGACATCGCCGTCACCCCGGACCGCGGCTACTGCCTCTCGATGCGCGGCGTCGCCCGCGAGGCCGCCGCCGCGTACGGGCTGCCGCTGGCCGACCCGGCGCTGCTCGACGTGCCCCCGGCCAACTCGTACGGCTACCTGGTCAAGGTCGCCGACCCGGCCGGCTGCGACCGCTTCGTGGCCCGGACCGTGGTCGGCCTCGACCCGGCCGCCAAGTCGCCGATCTGGCTGCAGCGCCGCCTGCAGAAGGCGGGCATCCGGCCGATCTCGCTGGCCGTCGACATCACCAACTACGTGATGCTCGAGGTCGGCCAGCCGCTGCACGCCTACGACAAGCAGCGGGTCGACGGACCGATCCTGGTCCGCCGGGCCGAGGCGGGCGAGTCGCTCACCACCCTCGACGGGGTCAAGCGCAAGCTGTCCCCCGAGGACCTGCTGATCTGCGACAACAGCGGCCCGATCGGCCTGGCCGGCGTGATGGGCGGCGCCTCCACCGAGATCCTCGACCCGGCCGCCGGCCCGGGCACCACCGAGGTGATCATCGAGGCGGCGCACTTCGACCCGGTCGCCATCGCCCGCGGCGCCAAGCGGCACAAGCTGCCCTCCGAGGCGTCCAAGCGCTTCGAGCGCGGCGTCGACCCGGAGGCCGCCCGCGCCGCCGCGCAGCGCGCCGTCGACCTGCTGGTGCTGATCGCCGGCGGCACCGCCGAGGCCGGTGTCACCGACATCGCCGCCCCGCATCCGGTGCGCACCATCACCATCGCCGCCGACCTGCCCGACCGGGTCGCCGGCACCGAGTACGGCCGCGAGACCGTCACCCGGCGCCTGCAGGAGATCGGCTGCTCGGTCGCGGGCGCCGACGTCCTGGAGGTCACCCCGCCGACCTGGCGCCCCGACCTCACCGACCCGTACGACCTCGTGGAGGAGGTCATCCGCCTGGAGGGCTACGACAACGTGCCCGCCCGGATGCCCACCGTGCCGCCGGGCAAGGGCCTGACCGAGGCCCAGCGGATGCACCGCCGGGTCGGCGTGGCGCTGGCCGCGGCCGGCTACGTCGAGGTCAACAACTACCCCTTCGTCGGGGACGCCGCCTTCGACGCGCTCGGCCTGGAGAAGGACGACCGGCGCCGCCGCACGGTGAAGCTGGTCAACCCGCTCAACGACGAGGAGCCGGCGCTGCGCACCACGCTGCTGCCGGGCCTGCTCGGGGCGCTGCGCCGCAACGTCGGCCGCGGCAACACCGACCTGGCGATCTTCGAGACGGGCACGGTCTTCCTGCCGAAGGACGAGCTGTCCGTCGCGCCGCGCCCGGCCGTCGACCGCCGGCCGAGCGACGAGGAGCTGGCCGCGCTGGACGCGGCGCTGCCGCACCAGCCGCGCCGGGTCGCCGTCGCGCTGGCCGGCGAGCGGCTGCCGTCCGGCTGGTGGGGCAAGGGCTCCCAGGCGAGCTGGGCCGACGCGATCGAGGCCGGCCGCACGGTGGCCCGCGCCGCCGGTGTCGAGCTGACCGTCCGCCAGGGCCAGCTGATGCCGTGGCACCCGGGCCGCTGCGCCGAGCTCGTGGTGGCCGGCACCGACCGCGTGGTCGGCCACGCCGGTGAGCTGCACCCGCGCGTCGTCAAGGCGATGGGCCTGCCGGAGCGCACCAGCGCGATGCAGCTGGACCTGGACCTGCTGACCGAGGACGGCGCCGAGCGGGTCTCCGGCCCGGCGGTCTCCGGCTTCCCGGTGGCCACCCAGGACGTGGCGCTGATCGTGGACACCGCCGTCCCGGCCGCCGAGGTCGAGGCCGCGCTGCGGGCCGGCGCCGGCGAACTGCTGGAGGCGATCCGCCTGTTCGACGTGTTCACCGGCGAGCAGGTCGGCGAGGGCAAGAAGTCGCTGGCGTACGCGCTGCGCTTCCGCGCCGCCGACCGCACGCTGACCGCCGACGAGGCGACCGCCGCCCGCGAGGCGGCCGTCGCCGAGGCCGTGGCCCGGACGGGCGCGGTGCTGCGCGGCGCCTGACGCCCGGTAGGCCGAGGGGCCCCCGGAGACCGACCGGTCTCCGGGGGCCCTTTGCCGTTCCTTGGTTGACGGCACGTCATTTCTCTACTTCACTCATTAACTATGGAAGTAGATAAAGCAATGGAGGAGCAGCCCTCGGCGATCGAGTTCCGGCTGGACCCGGCGTCCGGCGTCCCGACCTACCTGCAACTGGTGCAGCAGGTCGAACAGGCGCTGCGGATGGGGTGGTTGCAGGAGGGTGACCGGCTGCCCCGGGTACGCGAGGTGGTGGCGGGGCTGGCGATCAACCCCAACACCGTGCTCAAGGCGTACCGGGAGCTGGAGCACCGGGGGCTCGCGGCGGGCCGGCGCGGCCAGGGCACCTTCGTCCGCGGACTGCCCGCCGGCGTGGTGCCGCTGCGCGAACGGGCCGCGCTGCGAAGGGGTTTGCTCGACTGGCTGCGCACCGCGCGGGCGGCCGGGCTGGACGAGGAGGGGATGGCCGCGGTGTTCGAGGACGCGCTGCGCGACCTGCGCAACGGTTCGGACGGTTCGGACGGGGTGGTGGCGTGAGGGCGCCGGAGACGGTGATCGACTGCGGCGGGCTGGGCAAGCGCTACCGGCGCTCCTGGGCGCTGCGGGACTGCCACCTCGCGATCCCGGCCGGGCACGTGGTGGCGCTGGTCGGCCCGAACGGCGCCGGCAAGTCCACCCTGCTCAACCTGGCCGCCGGGCTGACCCTCCCGACCGAGGGTGCCCTGAGTGTGCTCGGCGGCGAACTCCCCGGCTCGCCCGACGCGTTGGACCGGATCGGCTTCGTCGCCCAGAACGCCGCGCTCTACCCGGGGCTCACCGTCCGCGACCTGCTGCGGATCGGCCGCGGCCTCAACCGGCGCTGGGACGGCGCCCGGGCCCGGGCCCACCTGGACAGCCTGGGCATCCCGCTCGACCGTAGGTACGGCCGGCTCTCCGGCGGCCAGCAGGCCCAGGTCTCGCTCGCCCTCGCACTCGCCAAGCGGCCCGAGCTACTGCTGCTGGACGAGCCGTTGGCGGCGCTCGACCCGCTGGCCCGGCACGACTTCATGGCCGTGCTGCTGACCGCCGTCGCCGAGGACGGCCTCTCGGTGCTGTTCTCCTCGCACGCCGTCGCCGAGCTGGAGCAGGGCTGCGACTACCTAGTGGTGCTGGCCGGCGGCCGGGTCCAGGTCGGCGGCGAGGTGGACGACCTGCTCGGCGGCCACCGGATGCTCACCGGCCCGACCGCCGAGGCCGACGCGGTCGCCGCTCGCCTCCCGGTGGTCCGGGACCGGCGGGCCGGCGCCCAGTCCCACCTGCTGGTGCGCACCGGTGGAGCCGACGCCCCGGTGGGCGGCGGCTGGCGCCAACAGCGGATCGGACTGGAGGAGCTGGTCCTCGCCTACCTGCGGGAGCCGGCCGCCGCCGCACTTCCCGGCCCGAGCGGGGCCGTCCGTCGCGACGAGAGGGTGCTGCAGTCGTGAGCACGATCACCGCCGGCCTGCCCCTGGGCGGCCTGCTCGGGGCGGTCTGGCTGCGCCACCGCACCGCCCTGCTGACCGTCCTCGCCGTCCTGGCCGGGGTCTGCGCCCTGCTGCTGGTCAGCGGCCTGTACGTGCACGCCGGTTACCGGAGCTCGGGGGCGGCGGCCTGCGATCCGTCGCTGTTGGAGTGCAACCGGGTCTGGAAGGACTTCATCCGCGGCTGGGGCGCCCCGCTGATGGTGGGCAACACGGTGCTCTACCTGTTCGGCGGCGCGGTCGGCGCGTTCGTCGGCGGGCCCCTGGTGGCGCGGGAGTTCGAGTACGGCACGTTCCGCTTCGCCTGGACCCAGGGCGCGGGCCGGAGCCGCTTCACCGTCGGCGGCCTGGCCCTGGCCGGGACGGTGCTGGCCGGTGCGACGGCGCTGGTCGGGGTGGTGCTCGCCTGGTGGAACGAGCCGATGGCCCGCCAGGGCGGGCGGTTCAGCCCGGCCCTGTTCGTGGAGGGTGCCCCGGCGCTGGCCGGCCGGGCGCTGCTGGCCTTCGGGTGCGCGGCGCTGGCGGGCGCGGTGCTGCGCCGGACGGTGGTGGCGGTGGGGGCCGGGCTGGTGGCCTCGGTCGCGGTCACCTTCGTGGCCGAGGCAATGCGGTTCCACTACCGGACACCGCTGGAGGACACCGTGCACACCCTGATGCAGACCTCGGTGGACCAGCGCTGGACGGGGAGCACCTGGTTCTCCGACCCGGCCGGGAACCGGATCGGCAGCGACGCGCTGTTCGACCTCGGGAAGGGCTTCGACGACGCCGAGCGGCTGGTCCGGGACGGCGGCTATGCCGTGCACGAGGTGTACCAGCCGGCCGACCGCTACTGGTCCTTCCAGGCCGTCGAGTTCGGCTGGATGGCGCTGCTGGGGCTGGCCGCGTGCGCCGGTGCGGTCTGGTGGCTGCGCCGCCGGGCCGCGTGACGCGGGGGCAGTGCGGGCTGCCCGGACGTGCAGGGGTTGAGGTGATTCCGTCAAAACCCTTGCGGGTGCCGTGGCGTGGCCGCTATCAAGTAGTTAGGAAAGTTTCCTAACTCCCTTGCGGCGGGTGCCCGCACGCCCGCCCCCACGGATACGGAGCCCAGATGCACCGTCAGCAGCACCGCACCGCACGCATCGCCCTCGCCGCCCTGCTGGTGGCCGCGCCCGCCACGGTCGCGGCCGCCGGCGCCGCCCACGCGACCGCCCCGGCCGCGGCCGTCGTCCAGGCCAAGGGCGTCGGCCTGGACGACCCGCACAAGAAGGACATCGCGATGCAGCTGGTGTCCAGCGCCGAGAACTCCTCGCTGGACTGGAAGGCCCAGTACAAGTACATCGAGGACATCAAGGACGGCCGCGGCTACACCGCGGGCATCATCGGCTTCTGTTCCGGCACCGGGGACATGCTCGACCTGGTCGAGCACTACGCCGACCTCAAGCCCGGCAACGTCCTCGCCAAGTACCTCCCGGCGCTGCGCAAGGTCAACGGCAGCGACTCGCACGCCGGCCTCGGCTCCGCCTTCGAGCGGGACTGGGCCGCCGCGGCCAAGGACACCGTCTTCCAGCAGGCCCAGAACGACGAGCGGGACCGGGTCTACTTCAACCCCGCCGTCAACCAGGCGAAGGCCGACGGCCTGCGCGCGCTCGGCCAGTTCGCCTACTACGACGCCATCGTGATGCACGGCCCCGGCACCGACCCGACCAGCTTCGGCGGCATCCGCAAGACCGCGATGAAGAAGGCCAGGACCCCGGCCCAGGGCGGCGACGAGGCCGCCTACCTCAAGGCCTTCCTGGACGCCCGCCGCGCGGCGATGAAGACCGAGGAGGCGCACTCCGACACCAGCCGCGTCGACACCGAGCAGCTGGTCTTCCTCAACGCGAAGAACTTCGACCTCAACCCGCCGCTCAAGTGGAAGGTCTACGGCGACAGCTACAGCATCAACAGCTGACCCGGACCTGCGAAGCGGCCCGGCCCGGACGGTGACGTCCGGGCCGGGCCGACGTCCGTGCGGGCGGGGCAGCACGGCCGGGCTGGGGGCTGAGTCGGGGGCCAGGCGCGCTCCTGGGTTCACGACTTGACGTCTGAAGCCGACGGGTCTCTACTGGCCTGCGGCGATGCGGAGACCGTCTTCACTTCCCATTCACTCGATAACGAATTGGTCCGAAGAGGCCCCGAAACCTCCTTCACTTCTTGACGGCATCGCTGTTCTGGCGCTTGACTCCGTCCTCTGCCGCGATGCCGCGGCGCAGTCAGGAGGACCATCCGCCATGAACAGACCCATGCGTCGCGCGGCCACGGGCACGGCCACGCTGTCGCTGGCGCTCGCCCTCGCGGCCTGCGGCCAGACCGACGGGACGCAGACCCCTGCGGCCGACGGGGCAGCCAAGACCATCGGCCTGCTGCTGCCGGAGAACGCCTCCTCCACCCGCTACGAGGCCTTCGACAAGCCGCTCATCGAGTCGACGGTGTCCGGCCTCTGCTCGAAGTGCGTGGTCGACTACGCCAACGCCGACGGCAACGAGGCCACCCAGAAGCGCCAGTTCGACGACCTGCTGGCGAAGGGCGTGAAGGTCATCCTGCTCGACCCGGTCAACGCGAAGAGCACCGCGCCGTGGGTCGAGGCCGCCGCCGCCAAGGGCGCGAAGGTCGTCGCCTACGACCGGCTGGCCGAGGGCAAGGTCGCCGCGTACGTCTCGTTCGACAACGGCCGCACGGGCGAACTCCAGGGCCAGGCGCTGCTGGACGCGCTCGGCCCGAAGGCCGCCACCGCCAACGTGGTGATGATCAACGGCGCCGAGTCCGACCCCAACGCGGGCATCTCATCAACGCCAACCCGTACGGCAACGGCACCGCCATCTTCACCAACGACGGCGGCGCGGCCCGGCGCTTCCAGCACGAGGTGGAGGTCGGCAT